>NZ_JBRAKS010000089.1:0-12536 GCF_052745115.1 Candidatus Jordarchaeum sp. | reverse complement strand
TTAAAGTCCAAGAATGGTATTATTTATCGTTAAATCTTTCTACTGTTGTGAACCCTTCCGTAAAAATAACAGTAATTGGATTAAAATCCGATAAAAAAACCCATGATTTACACATCAAAACACTAAGCATGTTCGAACCCAGAAAAATTGTGGAAATACTAGACCCCAAAGAAGATGAGGAGAAAATCCGAAAATTAAATTTCCCAAAAATCACAGAGCCCACAGCATACGCTCGTATAGAGAATAAATGCTCCCCACCAATAGATGAACCCGATGAGGTTATTCCCATACTCAAGGATTTTCTAATCAGATAATAATCCACACCGTTAAAAGCCCAAAAAGTTAGCAAAACAATTCTTTCTATACTTTACATAAGAAAAAATAGATTGGACTGAAAAAAATGGATTAAACAGATGGTTATTTCGGAGTTCTTCCCAGTATCATTACCCCATTAAGCTGATCTGTTCCTCCCATTGCGTGGGCAAAAGCTGTTTCAACATCTGGAACTTGATGCTTTCCCGCTTTTCCTTGGATTTGCATTGTGGCTTCGGCGACTCTGTTCATACCGCTAGCGCCTATAGGGTTGGTGCACAAGACACCGCCTGAGGGGTCACAGGGCAGTTCTCCTCCTCTGAATACCACTCTGTCTTCAACCAGTTTGACTGCCTCGCCTTTTTCGCAGAAGTCGAAGCATTCATAATATAAGAGTTCCTGGAATGTGAAGGGATTATAAACTTCTGCCACGTCCAGTTGTTTAATGGGATTGGTGATTCCCGCCATTTTGTAAGCAGCTCTGGCAGCCTCTATAGCAGAGTCCCATAAGACCTTATCACTATCACCCAGCCAATACTCGTCTCCTCGGTATCCTACACCCTTTACCCACACTGGTGTATCCGTTATTTTCCTCGCTTTTTCCTCAGAGGCGAAAATTACCGCCGTGGCTCCATCGGATGATGGGCATACATCCAATAATCTAACAGGATAACAGATTATTCTCGAGTTTAAAACATCATCCACCGTGATTTTTATCTGAATATGTGCATTAGGATTATCAAGCGCATCATCGTGATTTCTCACCGACACCTCTGCCGCGGCCATTCGCACTCTATCTTCTGGAATATTGTATCGGTGCATGTATTCGTTAGACTGGCTTGCAAACACGCTTGGAGCACCTGCGACGAAGGGCTGTTGAAATATGGTTTCAACCACAGTGTTCATTACTCCCTGTGGCTCCCCTTCGTATTGTTTTTCCGCTCCTATCGCAATAACCACATCGAAGAGACCCGAGGCAACGTGGTAAAAACCAGAATGAGCGACAGACATTCCGGTGGTTCCACAGGTTGCAACTCGCATCAAGGGTTTCAAGAACGCGCCCGCAGGGTCGCTGCCCCAGTAGAGGTGACACGCGTTGACCCCCTCCATGGGTGCTGGCATGGAACCGGTTACTGCCGCTTCTATCTCTTCTATCTGTAATCCGGCATCATCTAGGGCTTTGTTAACCGCATAGTGGATTAGTTCCGGCATACTTGCATCATATCTTTTGCCGTGTTTTGTTTGTCCCGTACCCACAATTGCGACTTTTCTAACCATTCCGATACTTCCTATATTCCAATTTTTGAACCAATTTTTAAATTGCTTTCTAAATTTTCCATAATAAGATTAATTAGTTTAATTGCCCTCTTTAAGTGTGTTTTACAAAATTACTTTATTTCTTCTTCTTGAATTTCTGGTATGTTCTACTATCAATATAAGTTTTTTTATACTATTTCATTTTTAATCTATTTTACTTCCTTGGGAAAACTGAATTTTTCATATTTTTATTTTATTTTTTCAATATTGGTGAATTTTTTTTGAGAAATTGTTTTTGTATATTGATTGCACAAACTTTTAATATGGGAGTTAATCTCACTCTAAGTGTTTGATGCAGATATTGTCCACGCTTAGATTCAATTTGTTTATTTTATTTGAGGTTCTTGGATTGAAGTTGGTTACTGTTGATTACCATATTCATTCGACATGGTCCGATGGTTATTCCAGCATTGAAGGCATCCTTAACTATTGTATCAGAAAGGGTCTACAATCAATAGGGATTACCGACCATTATTCACACAATACGGTGAAGTGTTCCCAAATCACAGAAAATTTGTCTGAATATTTTAGTGAATTGCAGTCACTATCTGATGCTTACCGGAATAAAATCTTGTTGAGAAAGGGTATTGAGATTGATACCCGGGCTTGCGTTTTTGATTCCCCAGAGGAATGCCGAATTCTTACCTCCAAGAAATTTGATTACTACCTTTTTGAATATGTTACTGACAACTTTGGGGCAGGAGCCAACTTCTTGCCTTACAAAAATAACAGAATGCCGCTTATCTTATTAAACCGTATAAGAGATTTTAAGAAACTTCTACCAAAAGAATGTTCAGTAGGTCTGGCACACGCTTATCTACACATACTACCAGAAGAAGAATTAGAGGAAGCAATTGAATTAATAATAGACGCAGACATCTTCGTGGAACTAAACTCCACATATCAAAACTACAAGATGGACGGCTTTGAGAAAATATTCGAAACGGAAGAAATTAAACTCTCACTAGGATCCGATGCCCATACCCTGCATCAGATTGGCAAGCTTGAACAACCCCTAAAGTATGTTAAAGGATACCATGCAGAGGATAGGCTCGTTTTTATGGATGGTATAGACGCTTTAGAAGTGGAAATTAAGAGAATTTGAAGATTGAGCGTATTACTTTAATTTTATTTGAAAAATGCAGGTTTCGTCTGCATTCGGTCTGGTTTTTATGGGTTGTACTTTGAATCGGGGATCAATCTTTTTGAAATAATTTTTGTGAACTGCGGTGCACCCGTGTATACATGAAACCTTTGCCGGTTTCCCGCCCTTGGATAGGTAATCCTCATAATCTAGCTGAACCAAAGAATTCCAATTTGGACAAACGATATACTCCCACTTTAACGATTCACGGGTTTCCTCTAAATACTTGGGTTCATAGCCGTTGATTTTGGAGACTTGGTTAAGTAAATGTTTAGCCTTTTCAACGCTGTTCCCCTCGGGTTCAACCAATTGAATTAGTAAATCAATCGCAGATGGGAGAAGTTCTTCCCACATTTCTAGTTCCGCTTCAATAATGCCCTCCGGTCCTAGTCTCTTATATGCGAACCATGACCACCCATTAGAAATATTGTAAAGCATCTGGAGTCTTATGAAGTCTACCTCTTCCTTTGATAATTCTCTCACCATAATATTTCCTCCCATGATTTTAGTCTTTTTTATCTTTATTATTTTAATTAATATTTGTATCGGAAACTACAAGCCAAAAAAATTAAAGAAAATAATCTAGAAATACTTTAGAACGTTGAAAAAGAAATTGGCACAAGGGAGGATTTATTAGTTATTTTATTCTTTTTATGGAAAATTTCGATTTATTTTTTGTGCTTTTTATTACGGTTTTTTCTTCTTTTTTCATCATTTCTTTCAAGTAGGCTTGTGATACGAGAAGCACTGTTACCAGTATTAAGCTGTAAAAGAAGAACATTGATTCAAATCCAAAATACGAACTGATTAAAGCTCCAATTACGGGGCCGATGCTATAACCTACATAAAAAGCTATGCCGAACAGCGAATTCACAGTAGCATATGCTTCGATACCCTCATCTTGAAGAGATTCTATAGCTAAGGGCGTCAAAGGAGTAAAAGCCAAGGTTCCAATGGCTGCGGCGACCATTATAGTTGCCGTTAAACTCACTGGGTCTCCGCAGAAGGGGATAACTATATTCACTCCCGCCAGTAGAGCCATTCCTATTACAATAAAAATCTTTCTTCCGTATCTGTCAGACAGTCTGCCCACAAATGGTTGGCAAACCGCGTAGCTGAGAGATGCCGCGCCGAAAATTAAACCTATTTGTGTAGCAGAGAGCGAAAAACGTCCAGATAAGTATGGAGGCATTAAGGGCTCAATAAACCCCCAAAAAATCATAGTTAACACATTGATTATTATTATGATGACAATGTTTCTGATTCTAAGAGCTTTCCCTATTATTTCTCGGTAAGGTAGTGTCTCTATTACTTTTTCTTTTCTAGTTACTTTTAATCTGAAAAACATGTAAACAAACATAGCTAAAGAAAGCGCAGCAAGCAGAAGAAAGGGTAAGTTGAAGCTTATATCTGATAAGACTCCTCCAATTAAAGGTCCGGCGATGCCCCCTACACCAGTTATTCCGGTTGCGATTCCTAGTTTTTCTCCTTTGTCTCTACCCGGAAAAGTGTCTGCCACCAATGCTATGGCTGAAGACCATGTGGCTGAAGCCGCTAAACCTTGCACCGCCCTACACGCTGCAATCAGGGGCACACTTCCAGCCAGAGGATAAAGAAGTGAAGCCGCCCCCAAAAGAAGCATTCCCGTAACCATAAAAGGTCTTCTACCATAACGGTCGGACATCAGTCCGAAGGGAATGGTGGTTACCAACTGCACAAGTGCATAGGAGGCGAAGATAATGCCCAAATCTAGGTCGGATGCACCAAGTGATATTGCGTATTGGGGAAGAAAAGGAATTATAATTCCATAACCCAAATTGTCAACGAACGCGCTGAAGCAAACTATGGCCAATATCTCAATGGAAGGATTAATTTTTCTCAAAGGTATTCGCAAAAAAATCCGCCTGGGAACTCTATCTTTTGTCAGAAAATGGGTATTATTATGTATATTTTAAGCTTAACCTAAACCTGAAAATGAAAAAGTATGATGTTGCATACATGGAATAAGAGTTAGAGTTTATTCGTAGCTTCTTTCGATTAAAAATTGATTTAAAAAAATTATTTCAATCATCATCTGTGAAAAGTTTCTTATGACTCAAAATTCTTCTTCTTAGAGGTATTTTTAATTCAACTGGTGGCATTGTTTCCCTCTTTATTTCTTTTTTAATTGTCTCCTTAATGTAGATCTTTGAGAAAATAAGTAGTATCACTAGTATCAAGCTGTAAAAGATAAACATAGTTTCAAATCCGGAGTAAGAACTTATCAAAATTCCAATCACGGGACCAATACTATAACCTGTGTAAGCCGCTAAGCTGAATAATGACTGAACCGTCGCGTAGGCTTCAACACCATCATCCTGAAGAGACTCTATTACTAAAGGGGTTAAAGGAGTCCAAGCTACGGCTCCTATCGCTGCCGCAAACACCAGACAAACTGACAAGCTTAGTGCATCTTGGCAGAAAGGTATAAGCAAGTTTACCAGCGCTTGGACTGCTATTCCTATTATTACGAACTTCTTTCTCCCATATTTGTCTGATAATCTACCGACTATTGGTTGAAGTACAGCGTAGAATAGGGACATAGCCCCAAAAACTATACCTATCTGTGTGCTTGAGAGCGAATATCGTCCAGACAGGTAGGGAGGCGTTAATGGCTCTAGAAATCCCCAGAAAATCGCTGTCAGAACGTTGATAATTATAATTACTAGCACATTTCTGACTCCAAGAGCGTTCCTGATCATTTTTAAATAGGAAATATCTTCCACGGGTTTTCCGTTTGTTTCTTTCAACCTGAAAATCATGTAGATAAATGTGGCTATACAAATCGTACCAATTATCAGGAAAGGTAAGTTAAAGTTCACCTCTGATAAGAATCCTCCCGCTAGTGGCCCGGCGATACCCCCCATATTGGTTGCTCCAGCTGCTATTCCCAGTTTTTCCCCTTTATCTCTTCCCGGAAACGTGTCCGCTACTACTGCTATGGCCGAAGACCAGGTGGCTGAAGCCGCCAAACCCTGTATCGCCCTACATAATATCATCATGGGTACTGTTTGGGCTAAAGGATAAAGAAGTGAAGCCACACCTAAAAGGAGCATTCCCGTAACCATGAAGGGTTTTCTACCGTAACGGTCGGACATTAGTCCAAAAGGAATGGTGGTTACCAATTGCACCAAGGCGTATGAAGCGAAGATGATACCCAAATCAAAGTCGGAGGCTCCGCTAGACTGAGCATACTGGGGAAGGAAAGGAATAATGATTCCGTAGCCCAATGAGTCCATAAATGCGCTGACGCATACAATTAACAACAGCTCCGTTGAGGGGGACCACTTTGTAAAGTGGATTTGCATAGGTCTTCAACCCCCTATTAAAACTGATTTGGGTTTCGCCCAAAGTATAATCAGCGTCTAGACTTTTAAGGCTAACTCACCTTAAAATATTAAAAATTTCGGTGATTTCAACTATTTTTCTAAATAAATTAGCTTCTTTTTAGAGTGTTTTTCAAAAACCTATTTTTAACGAATATCCTTTTTTCGATTATCAAAGTTTGAGTAATAATAATCATTACTACGAGCATTCCGCTGAAAACCCAGAAGATTGATTCGAAACCAAAATATGAGGTTATAAGCACTCCCAGGATGGGACCCACGCTGTACCCAATAGTGTATGAAAGGTTGAAAAGACCAGAAGCAGTTCCGAAGGTTTCCATATTTTCGCTCTTTAACGATTCTACCGCTAAGGGCATCAGTGGGGTGAAAGTAAAACTCCAGAAGATTCCCGCAACACCCAGTAGTAGGAAAAGTAAGGGCACACTGGAAGCATACGGAATTAGTAGATTTATAATACACAAAGCTATTAACCCATTCACAATGAATATCTTTCGCCCAAACTTATCTGACAACCTTCCGATAATTGGCTGGAAAAGAGCGAATGTTAGAAAAGCTATTCCGAAAAATAATCCAATTTCGGTTCTAGACATGTTGAATCTTCCCGTCAAATAGGGTGGCATAAGAGGTTCTATGAACCCAAAAAATATAGCTACCATAATGTGAATTAACATAATTATCAAAATATTTCTGATTTTAATGGCTCTACCCAACATTTCACGGAACGGTATAGAAACTTTCATCGTTTCCTTTTTTGCCAATCGCAGTCTAATCATCATGTAAAAGAAAATAATGATAGCCACAAATCCCACTACAAAGAAAGGTAGGCCAAAATTGACATCACCTAAAACACCACCTACAAGTGGTCCAGCAATACTGCCCACACCAACCGCTCCATTCACAATACCCAATTTTTCACCCTTATCAGTTCCAGAGTAAGTATCAGCGACAAGAGCTAGGGCGGAAGACCATGTAGCAGAAGCAGCTAATCCCTGCACAGCTCTACAAGCAATCAACGCCGCTACGCTCTGTGCGAAAGGAAAATACGAGAAAGAAGCTGCTAGGAGTAGCATTCCCAATATCATGAATGGTTTTCGCCCATATCGATCCGAAAGTAAACCAAAGGGTATTGTTGTAAACAGTTGTATTATGGCAAACATGGCAAAAATGAGTCCCAAGTCGAAATCCGAAGCACCCAAGGATAAAACATACATTGGGAGAATGGGAACCACTATGCCATAACCTATAGAATCAACAAAGAGACTCAGGCTTGAAATAATCAAGATTTCCCTAGCAGAAGTTAAGGAATTCATCTTTAGTCTCAAAGAATCATCACCACAAATTGTGAAGCTACCCCCTGTATTAGGGAAACACCCTGATTTCTTGAGCAAAATGGCCTATACGTTAAAGATTGGTCTTTTTGAGATGTGTGTTGGAAGCGTTAATTCTTTGAAAGGTTTATCTCCTATCTTTTTCTTAATTTCTTTCTCTAACTGTTTTAGAGTCATTTCAACTTCTTCTCTGGTTTCTCGAACTCGGACTTTGAGCTTCTCGCCTTCCAATTCTTTGTCCCCTACAACGATTATGTAGGGTATCCACTCCTCTTCAGCTTGCCGTATTCTCCTAGCCACTGTTTCTCCTCGGTCATCAATATCTACCCGAACTCCATTGATTTGCTCCACAAGTTCTTCGGCGAATTTCAGATGCCGTTCCGCAACCGGAATTATTCTAAGCTGGGTGGGGGAAATCCAAACAGGCAGCATGGGAGGTTTACCCTCCCTCTTCATTTTCACAGCAGAATCAAATAGAGTGAAAAGATATCTCTCAACTGTACCAATAACGGCTGAGTGAAGTATAAAGGGAAATTTTTCGCTTCCATCAGCGTCAGTAAATTTTATGCCAAACCTCTTACTATTACCAAAATCTATCTGAACAGTGCCTATTTCCCTCGGTCGGCCAAGATCGTCAAGTATATGGTACTCGTTGTTTATTGACCAGTAATAGTTTATTCCCGGAGGATAGAAACATATCAAGAGATTCTTGTTTTTAGTTTTTGCAAGTTTAAGTAGAAAGTCTTTGTTTCTGTTATAGAAGTCTTCTGAGGTTAGATTTATGAGCAGCTCGTTGTTTCTTCCCAACTCATCCATTGCCTCATAGATTTTTTCATGAATTTTGTAGAACCATTCCAACGATTCCTTCTCATCCCTACATATCACATGAAAGTCGGGCATATGCAGCTTCCTGGTTCTAAAGCAGAGAAGCAGCTCACCACTCTGCTCCAGTCGGTAACTATCAGCATTTTCAAAAGCTCCGAAGGGAAGGTTCCGATAACTTATTGTCCAGTCCTTAATCATGGCAAACTGCTGATGGCATGCTGCGTAGCGCATAACAAATTTATTGTCTTCAACTTCCAGCTGGTATAAGCGGTCACCGTAGAGTTGCGCGTGTTCTTTCACTGGCTTCATTTCCAAGTCAAACATGTTTGTTCCTCTAACAGAATAAACTGGAATTCCCAGACCTCTAACTATTTTCTCAGCGTATTCTCCTATGAGTTCGAATAGTAGATTGCCCTCAGGTCCGAACTTCATATGTCCCTTGTCAGAGAAACTCTCCCAGTTTATGTGATATCTTTTAACCACGCTAATGAATTCGGGTTCCTCCCCGGAACCAGGACTCTCCCTGCCTAGCGCTTCTCTTTCCACCAGTATCTTAAACTCGTCGTCTTCACAGTTTTTCACATATTCCTCAGGGTCAATCTCCTCACCCTTCTGAGTTAGCACCAGAAATCTTTTCGCAATTTTTTTCGGTACCTCTACCACAACTTCTTCCTTAACCTCCGTCCCTACGGGATGGATCTCCCGGGAAAGCTCTGACATTGGGTGACCCTTACAGCTTATTATGAAAGCTTTATAGAATCCGAAGGGTGAACGCATAACAGAGTATTCTTCCCCCAGTTTTTCAGCTACTCCCTTGAGAATATCTATAGCTGTTTTGGGATCTGAAAGATTTTGTGAGAGGTGAGCATAGGGGTAAACCACAATATTTTTAGCTCTTACCTGTTCCGCTACCTTTTTTATCTCCGCAACGGTCTGGTTAATGATATAACTCTTGTTTTTTTCATCACCTTTCTCGACTGCTGAGAAAACCACCAAGCATTCCTTGGAGCTTCCCTGCTTGATTGATTCGTCTTCCAGCTTCTCAGCTATTGGAGTCTTCTGAGTCACCCTATATGAAAACTCATCGGAGTGAATAAGTAAAATTCTCATACCTGGTGCATCCCATCAAAAAATTATACTTTGGAATTGATTCACTGAATATCAAATAAATATATTTATAACTTGTGGTATTATCCAAAAAAGAGGAAACTAAAATTCTGAATTGCTATAAACCTATTCCTAAATTTATGAGAGCATCCGATAGGCTGTTAGAAGCTACTTGCTTTTTTCTAAAAATGCTTTTACACGTTCCCTGTGGGCCTCTGTTTGGAAGCATATTGCCTGCATAGTCATTTCGTAGTCCATCGCCTCTCGTAAATCCGTGGTTATGGCTTTGTTTATTGTTTTTTTTGCGGCCCCAAGCGTTTTGGATGGTAGGTTAGCTAATATTTTTGCATATCCTTTTGCTGCGGATAATACCTCTTCCTGGGGGACAACCTTGTTTACCATGCCGATTTGTTCGGCCTCCTTGGCGGGCACCATTTTACCCATCATGATAATTTCCTTCGCTTTCTGCAGTCCGACCAGTCTTGGTAGTAGCCAGCTACCCCCACCATCAGGCACCAAACCAACATGGATGAAAACCTCACCGAAACGAGCATTTTCCGAGGCTATAACAAAATCACAAGCCAAAGCCCAATTGCATGAACCACCAGCTGCCACACCGTTAACCGCTGCGATAATCGGCTTTTCGATATTCCAAATTAGATTAGTCACCTCTGAAGTGGCGTGATATAGAGCTTGCCTCAAAAGCAGTGGATCTAGCTGATGTGCATCTTTCATGGTGCCAATGTCTCCACCCGCACTAAAGGCCCTTCCTGCTCCCGTTAATATTATGGCTTTGACTTCATCGTCCATAGCGAGGCTACTCAGCTCTTGCTTCATTTCTTCCTGCATTTCCAGATTCAAGGCGTTTAATTTATCTGGGCGATTCATTGTTATAACGGCTATACCGTCCTCCTTTTCCACAATAATAAACTGGTATGAAATAATCTTCACACTCCTTATAGACTTTCCAATTTGAGGGTTTCAAATCAAAAATCCAATAATAGATGATTTCTTTTATAACTTTCCATTATTGCGGTAAGAAGAAAAATAATAAAAGAGAGCGTAGGGATAAAAAAGAAAATTTTTAATGAATATGCTTATTTTCCAATTGACACTCCTTGTGGGTCAAGCTCGTGCAATATCTTGATTTCTTCCTTAGTGGGTATAGGTGTTGTTTCAATATTATCTCCAATTAGTAGCTCAAAGCTGCAGTTCTCCTTTATCTGCTCCAGTGTGACACCAGGGTGAAGGGATATCAACCTCATTCTTTTAGTTTTTTCCTCGAAATCGAATATTCCCAGCTGCGTTATTACCCTAAATGGACCAGATCCTTCAGGTAATCCTGCCTTCTCTCTTGCTCCTGGCCCTGTAAGGTAGCCAGGTGTTGTTATGAAGTCTACTTTATTCACAAAGGTTCTCGGTGCTTGATTTCTCATTATGTATATTGTTTTATTGGATAGCGAGCCAATATCATTTGCTCCCCCACTTCCTGGGAAGCGTACCTTTGGAAGATCGTGGTTTCCAATGCAAGTTGTATTTAGGTTTCCGTACGGGTCGATCTGAGCTCCACCGAGAAAACCATAATCAATGTAACCTGCTTGGCATGCTGACATGACATCGTGCATGCTGGAGGCTCCAACCGCTTTCCAGAATGTTCTAGAGTCACCAACCGATATGGGCAGAACTGGTATTTGGGGCCCCATGCCGCCCGCCTCAAAAATAATTAGCAGATTCGGTGCGTGTGTTCTTTGAGCTAGCATCGAAGCAATCATGGGAAGACCTTTAGGCCACAAATCCATTAGAATTTGTGTGTGCCCACGAAGACCGATTTTTTGTCTTCTAGTATTTTGGATGCTGCTACTGCTAGGAGTTCTCCCATTGTGTATTCATTTTTCTCACTCATATTATTCACCTCACTTTTTACGCCAAGGCGCTACCATAGGCGCCCTTAACTGTTCAACTTTCTTAAGATAGTTCAGTTTCTTCACTCCACCGATAAGTGCCAAATATTCTTCAAAGTCCTCGACACCGAAAACGTATTTGTCGAGATATTTTTGTGTTCCCTCTTCTGTACTTGAGAGTTCTAGCCACTCGGCTATGTGTTCCTCGTCAAAGAAGTACAGGTAGGGCATTTCGCAGGGATGTGAGCCATAGGGAACCTCACAAACTGCGTCTACACAGTAAAAGGGAATTACTGTCCGCCACGGTTCATTGCGAACTCTAAATTCTGGGATTAACTCCTCAGTAGTTATTATTAGTCTTCTTGCAGCTCTTGCGAGCTCAAAGTCTTCAACTGTTATGCCGTCGATCTGGGCATTACCGTTTTTATCGCATCTAGGTACATGGATGAAAACTACATCTGGATTACATGAGGGAATTAAACAGATTGGTTTCCCACTGAAGGGATCTTCTATCACTATAGAAGAACTATAGTTAAATGTATCAGTGCCTACAAGATTTCGGGAGGGTATAAATGGTACTCCCATCATTCCTCCTAGGAATCGCCACTGATAACCGGCATTACTTATTTCAGCGAGTACTTTACACTTTCCGGATTCAACCATTCTTCTTGAGGCGGGTGATAAACCTCTTAACTCGTGGCCGAATGAATAAGCTACCTCTACCTTATTGACCACCCCGGAACCCACGAGTACATCAAGGTCATGGACCGCTGTTTTTCCCGCCATTATTAGATTCTTTTTCTTCTGTCTTATAATTTCATAAATTATTGACATGGAAACTCTGATGTGGCCAAAACCACCGGAGGCAATGTAACTTCCATCCTTTACAAATTTTGAAACTGCTTCTTTTACCGTCATTGTTTTATCGTACAGGTCTCTGCTCTTGTTTTCTCTAATCCATTTTCGATGCTCATCTGGATCGTGCCAACCTACTAGTTCTCCTTTTCCTTTAGCTAAGACTTTCAATTCCTCTAATTTGATAACTGTCATGCGTCATCACCATTTAGAATCTGTGAGACAAGAATTGTAACTTTTTATATTTTTTTCTTAAAATTTAAATTTAAATAAAATTATCATTCACTATAATTTAATTAATTATATTAAAAAATTTTTGAAATATTTATAAAAAAAGATCATGATTGACGTTACAACTACT
>NZ_JBRAKS010000088.1:0-12541 GCF_052745115.1 Candidatus Jordarchaeum sp. | reverse complement strand
GATTGCCGGCTTGGTTCTCGTGGGCAGGGTTGTAGCCTTGTATTGGACATCTCTGTGAATGTTTGGGTTCACGATTAAAGTCTAAGAATGGTATTATTTATCATTAAATCTTTCTACTGTTGTGAACCCTCAACAGATCCCAACAAAATAAAAACTCTAAAAGACATTAAAAAAGAACGTACTAATCTTGAAAAATACCTTAAAAAAATGGAACAATAGACCCCCAATGATTAAAAAACCCAGTTTATGTTAAAAATATAATAAGTATAGGAGTGAAATCCTTTTTTTAACTTTCTTCGAGCTTTTCCATTAATTCTTGGATGTTCTTCACCTTTAGATCTGCTAAAGGTGTGGTGATTTCTTTTTCACTGATTAACACTGTTTTCATTCCAACCTTCCTGGCGGGTTCCAAATCCGAGGAAATGCTGTCCCCAACCATCATTATAGAAGAAGGCTTCAAATCCAAGTCCTTAATAATGCGTCTAAACGGTTCAGGGTCTGGTTTCCCTTTCTCCATCTCACTTGCAGTAATTAAGGGATCAAAAATATCCGAGTCCAATCCTAGAGCGCTAAGAATATCAAGAGTGCTTTTCCGACTCAGGTTCGTCAGCATAGCGAGTCTCCACTTACTTTTAAAGTACTCTAACATTTTTCTTAACTCAGAATCCGGTTGAAGATACTTAGAGGGATCCACTGATTCTATGGCTTTGTAAAATTCTTCTCGTGTAATTCCCACTCTCTCAATTATCATGGAGACCGGGGGTCTTCTGAACCCCTTCCCTTCTAATTCCTTGGTGATTTTTATGAATTCTTTAAGAATTTCCTCGTCGCTTCTTCCTGTTTTTTCTCTTACTAGTTTAAATACTTGTACGCGCCACTCATCGGCTAGTTCTTTGGAATTGTAGAGTGTGCCCTCCAAATCAAAAACTAGAGCCCTTATTTCCAAAACTTAACACCTCTGAGGTTTGTGGACTGTTAATTAAAATACCATGCCTCAAACAATACTCAAAAGCTTTATGGTCTTTATAACTAAACCGGTTTAATTGATTTTTTAAATTTTTTAAAATTCGTATTACTATGTGTAAATTCCCGATTGTAAATTAACAATAGTAAACTTTATTAAGCTTTAACCATTTTGATTACATGAAAGGAGGAGGTGAAGACAACATGAGCGCAACCGAAACGCTAAATCAAGTACAGGAACTCGTTGAAAAAGTGAGTGAAGATTATCCAAATCTAACAAAACCCTTCTTGCTCTTCCTGAGAAAGGTTGAAGAAGGGGGCGCGTTAAGCACAAAAATCAAAGAAATAATTTCCGTAGCATTATCAGTGGCTCTAAAGTGCAAGTGGTGTATAGCATTCCATGTAAAAAACGCTTTGGAAGCTGGTGCAACAAGAGACGAACTAATAGAGGCAAGCTACGTAGCTGTTCTAATGGCAGGTGGACCCGCACTAATGTACACTCAGCTAGTGATTCAAGCAATAGACGATTTTCAAGAACAATTAGCTACAATCAAGTAAAGTTCATCCCATCCCATCCCTTCATCAAGGGTTTGCATTATTCCACCTTTTTTAATGATACACCAAGAATACGAAAGCGAAATAAACAAAAATACTGAAAATAATTTCCCCATAAAGCATATTACTAATGACCTATAGTTGCTTCGATTCCTAATTTTGTGATTAATCCTTGTATTTCCTTGATACTTTCTTCTGAGGGAGCTCTAGCTTCGGGTATGGGGTAGATTTTTCCGATTTGTTCACATTTGGATTTCCCACCCTCATGGTAGGGTAACAACGATATTTTTTCCGCTCCTATTTCTTTGGCTAAGGAAACCAGGTTTGTAAAGTGATCTGGTGAATCATTGTACCCCGCAATCAGGGGCATTCTAACCCAGATTTTTGCTTTTTTAGCTGCTCTACGAAGATTCTCCAGTATTAACCCATTATCCACACCAGTTCCTTCAAGGTGTTTCACGGGATCTAGGTGCTTCACATCGTAGAGAACGAGGTCAACGTACTCTAACACCTTTTCAAAATATTTCCAAGGAGCAAAGCCACTGGTTTCAAGGGCGACGTGAAGCTGGTTTTCCTTAAAGGCTTTACAAAGCTCGCAGACAAACTCCCACTGCGAGAGAGGCTCCCCTCCAGATACAGTAACCCCGCCCCCAGAATTTTTGTAATATGGTCTATCCTTTAACACTTCTTCCAGAATCTCTCCGATACTCAGATATTTTCCGCATATACTGAGTGCCTGAAACCTACAAGCATCCACACAAACTAGACACTGGGTGCAAATGCCCCAATCGATTACCCGCTTCCCCGTACTATATATGGTGATGGCTCCATTTGGGCAGACTGCGGCGCATTCCCCACAACTTGTACACTTAATATCACGTGTAATAAGAATAGGGTGGGGATCATGGGATTCAGGGTTGGAGCACCAGAGGCATCTTAGAGGACAACCTTTCATAAAAACAGTGGTTCTTATGCCTGGTCCGTCGTGGATGCTGAATCTCTGAATGTCGAAAACCCAACCCTTTTTACTATTATCTTCTACCAAATTGATGAACTTCCTTCATCCGAATCCCGAATGCCACATGAATAGAACATAACCACTATTAGTGTATTAACTAAGTTTTTGTTCGGTTCTTGCGATAATGGCGTCTTGTAGTCCCTTGCTGAGGTCTACAAAATAGGCGCTATAGCCGGCAACTCTTACAATGAGGTCTTGGTATTCTTCAGGGTGCTGCTGAGCATCTGTTAGTGTTTCTTTGTCCACAATGTTGAACTGAACATGAGGTATTCCCAGTTCTCTCCAAGTTTTGAGATAATTAATGAAAATTAATTTATAGTCACCCTCCAAATAACTTGGCAAAAACTTCTGATTTAGCAGGTGATTGTAGGTTTGAACCGCGTCCACCTTTGCCGCGGAGTTGAGAACCGCTGTAGGCCCTTTAAAATCTCTACCCATCATCGGAGATAGTGTGGCATCCGCAAACGGTTCTCCATCGTAGCGCCCATCAGGAGTTGCGGGGGTGTCCCCAGCTATACCGTACGTTGCGGAAACCCCGCTTCCATCACCTCGGCAAGGATGTCCAAAACGATCCTTAAACGATTCTAAAACAGCCTCAGTTTTGACTTGAACCTCATTCATTATCTTATCTACGTAGTCATCATCATTTCCATACTTTGGTGCCTGGAGCATCAACTGCCTTATGTGTTCATAGCCTTGCCAGTTAATATCCATAGCCTCTAGGAGTTCTTCCATTGTTACTTTCTTATCTTCAAAAATTACCTTTTTAATTGCAGCCAGAGAATCCGCAACGTTGGTGGGTCCTATGATTACACAGAACGAGTTGGTAGGATAAGCCCACTTTCTGCAGTCCTGAGCTCTCTCTATGCAACCATCTAAAACAGCGGAGTAGAATGGTCTTGGAAGAAATTCCTCATACAGTTGGCGGCAAGCATCCTCTAATTTACACTGCTTATCAAAGAAAAATCTCACCTGCTCAAGGTAGGCCTCCATAACATCATCCAACGATTTAAAGGTTCTGGGATCCGGAGTCGGTGCTCCTCTTTGCTCACCGGTCTTGGGGTTCCTTCCCTGGTGGAGAGCCCACCATAAACACTTAGGAAGGCAAATTCCTCCTGGTGCTCGGCGGGCCATACACTTTCCAGGGATTTCTATGTAGACACATCCGCTCACAGAGTAGTCCCTTGCATCCTCTAAAGGCACTTTCCACCTCTGCAGGAGAGGAATAATAGCTCGATCATTAAAAAGTGAGGGGTAACCTATACCGGTGTGGATAACATCTACCGCCCTACTAAAGAGTTCATCCGGTGTCCCATCGTGGATGCGCAGAGCGATGCTTGGCTCGAGGGTACGCATGGACAAAGCGGTTTCTAAAACCATATAGGTAACTTCATTAGTAACATCTTTGCCCTCTGAATCGGTTCCACCAATCGTGATAGCTTGAAGAGAAGCCACTCCTCCATAGATTGCTGTAAGTAGGGGAGAATAAATGAGTCCCAATTCATGCATCTTTACCCAAAGTAATTGCAGAAGCTCTAATGCCTCATCCCTAGTAATACGGCCCTCGGCGAGATCTCTCTCATAGTAGGGTCCAAAAACCTTGTCAAATCTCACCCCAATTCCTAGGGTGGAATACTCAACGTACCGCACTAGGTGAATGAAAAAGAAGAACTGCAAGGCTTCAAGAAATGTGCGTGGGGGATTCTCAGGGACCCACTCACAGGTTTCAGCTACCTCCGAGAGCCTATTCTTCAGTTCGAAATCATCAGTCTCCCGTTCCGCAATCTCTCTTGCGAGTCTAGAATATCTGTGTGCAAATTTTATTACCGCCTTAAGAGCGATCAGAACTCCTAAAAGGAACTCTTTCTTCTCAACGTAATCACGGGGTACAGCACTCTCCAATTCCTCAAGTTTCTCCTCCGCTTGGTTGATAAGGCCCTTGAGACCAACCCTAAATAGTTTCTCATAGTCTGGCACTCCAAGCTCAGACCAGTGAGTCCACATAAAGGTTCCATCATATCTCCAGTATTTCGCCAAGTCACCGCCGAAAAAGTTCTTATGACGATCACTCATGCACCTTCCATCCCAGTACTTACACAGTTCTTCCAGCTCTGCTCTTCCCTCATCATCAAGTAGGCTTTCTCCCTCAACCGAATTCACCGCTCTCCAAACAGATCTCCAATTCATGTCAATAGGGAAGAACAATCCACTCGGCTCCTCGGTGTGATTACCCACAATACGTTCCCAGGGTTGAATATATAGCTTTAGATTACTTAGAATGTGATCCAGAGCCTTAGCCCTCCTAATAGGCATCGGCTCGCCCTCGGTCATCTTATAAGATTCGGTTATCAAGCGTGACCTTTGCAAATCCAGCTTAATTCCTGGACGAAACATTCCCCTAGATGCCTCATCCTTAACGGAGCCTCTTCTAACATTGCGCACCGCCTTAACAATTAGTCTACCCTTCAGGTCTTCAGTCGCTTTAACCAATGAATTCACCACCATTTAATCCCACAAATTAAAACTAAAAATGTAATCAAAAGTTATCCGAAACACTTTCGATAACTATTAAGAACAGATACTTAAATTTTTTTTAACAATTTACAGTACTTAATATATCATTAATACTAAAACAAGGATTGGATTAGTTTCAGATAATTTTTGTAAAATAATTTCTTTCAAATGAGGAGGTTTATTCCACAAATAATAAAAATATGAATATTTGCCCTAACTTTTAATAGAATACGCGATTGAAAGTAAAAAAGGAGAGCGAATTTGATGGTTAAGGATATGACTGAAACAAATCTTCGCAGCTCATACGCTGGTGAAAGCCAAGCCCACATGAGATACCTAATTTATTCGGAGAGAGCGGAGAATAAATTTCCCAATGTGGCTAGACTATTCCAAGCAACATCCTTTGCCGAAAAGGTGCATGCAGGTAATCATTACCGCATAATAAAAAGTAAAGGTGACGCAGTCACAACCTCTGGGGCAATCTTTGGAACTACGAGTACCTCAGAGGATCTTCAGGCGGGAATCGATGGGGAAACCTTCGAAGTAAACGAAATGTATCCCGCATACATAGCAGTAGCAAATTTACAGGGGGAAAAAGCAGCTGAAAATAGTTTCCATTGGGCACTGGAGGCTGAGAAGACCCACTTAGATTTGTATAATAAGGCAAAACAAGCCGTGGATAAAGGTAAAGACGCCCATTATTAAACTATTACATCGTAAAACTGAAACTTGCACAGGCCGCCTTTTTTATAGTTTAATTTTTTTCAAAGAACATTGGAGAATTTTGGCGGAGGATTTTAGGGTAAACTTAAAATGGATAATTATTATTACTTAAAAATCATATTCCTTATCATAATTTAAAAAACTGGGAGATTTAATAGTTAAAAATATGAGGAGGCGTTATATTTTGTCTAGGAAGTATCCTTATGGAAAAGGTGTTGTTAAACTGGTTTCGACAAAGTGGTTGAAAGCCCACTTAAAAGATAGAGATTTGATGATATTAGACACCCAACCCAATATTCACGACTATATCCAAGAGCATGTACCGGGCGCAGTATATATAAATGAAGGACTGTTTCGAGAACCATTAAAAGGAATACCGGGCAAATATGTGAACCCAGATGCCATTCAATCAGTGTTTCGCCGCTTAGGGATCAAGGCTGATGTTCCAGTTGTCGTTTACACGGGAACTGGGCCATTTAAAGGCTGGGGTGACGGTTTAGAACAAACCATGGTTGCATATTCCTTGGCTAGATTTGGTCATAACAATGTTCACGTTCTAGATGGCGGAATCGACAAGTGGAAACAGGAAGGCTACCCAATCACGAAGGTTTTCCCAAAGGTTGAAGATTCCACGTTCAAGGTAAAGGTTCGAAGAGAATTCTACTTAGAGTACGATGAGTTCAAGAGAATGAAGGACCGGGAAGATGTGCTATTACTTGATGCTCGCCCCCCAAATGTTTACGAGGGGCAGGGCCCATGGATCAAACCCGGACACATACCCGGAGCAGTTAACCTACCTTGGGCTAGCCTAATGGATGAGAAGAATAAAAGATTGCTTAAGCCTGACAAAGAGGTTCAAGCCATTCTAAAGAATAGCGGTGTTAGTCCCGACAAGACTATTATATGTTCCTGCGGTACGGGTCGTGAGGCAACTAACGAGTTTCTATTGCTCAAAATGTATTTAGGTTACCCTAACGTTAAAATCTATGAGGGCTCATTCACGGAGTGGACTTCTTATCCTGAGAATCCGACAGTTGTAGGTAAAAATCCACGCTAATTAAAAAAGAATCGGTAACTCTTTTGCCTGCAGACTGTCCCACACTTTTTTAATTTTATTTTCTATGAAAAAATTATGGATTGCAATGTTATGTCTTAATATTGAAGTATTATTAAATTAGCGGAGAGTAAGGTCTTAATGATATTTGAAAAAGTAAAATCCGAGATAATTGCCCATAACTCCTACTTTGTAGGATCAGGAAACCAAGCTGCTGTAATCGATCCTAGAAGGGACATTGACGTTTATCTTGAGCTAGAGGAAAAATATAATGTGAAAATTACACACATATTTGAAACCCACAGAAATGAGGATTATGTAATAGGTTCCTTAGAACTTAGCAACACGTTAGGAGCAGAAATTTATCATGGTGACAAGCTCGATTTTTCTTATGGAAACGGAGTGAAGGACGGAGACAAGTTTGAAGTGGGTATGCTTGAATTAGAAATATTGGAGACACCCGGGCATACTGATGAAAGCATTTCAATTACCCTAAAGGATAAGGAATCCTCAAATGAAGTATACATGGTTTTTACGGGTGACGCCCTGTTTGCTGGAGATGTTGGTAGAACTGACTTCGGTGATAAAGAAAGGATGTCTGGCAATCTCTATGATAGTATCTTCAATAAACTATTACCTTTGGGAGATGGGGTTATCGTCTGTCCGGCTCATGGAAAAGGCTCCCTTTGTGGAGGAGCAATAGGCGACCTCGAGTTTACAACCATAGGATACGAAAAGAAAACCAATGCTGCCCTTCAAGTAAAAAACAAAAAAGAGTTTATTGAACAGAGATCAAAAATTAAGCTGGAAATGCCACCCTATTTCAAAAAAATGGAAATTCTTAATAAAAATGGGCCACCGATTCTGCACAGCCTTCCACACTTAAAACAGTTAACTATCGGCGAATTAAAAGAGTACCAGAAAAAGGAAGCGCAGATAGTGGATGCAAGGATGCCCACAGCCTTCTCCGGAGGCCACATACCCAATAGCATAAGCATATGGCGAAAAGGACTACCACTATTCGTGGGCTGGATGCTCAACTATGAAGATCCAATAATATTCATCACCGATTTAAATCGCCAACTGGATGAAATCGTAAGATACTGCATACGACTGGGATATGATAACCTCCTAGGTGTACTGGCAGGCGGCTTCTCCACATGGTATAAAGGGGCACAAGAAATAGGACATGTAAACACTTGGACTGTTCACGACCTAAAAAAGAAATATGACGAGTCTATTTTCATCCTGGACGTAAGGGAAGAAAACAAATGGGAGCAAGAGGGCCACATAGAGGACGCACACAACATCTGGGTGGGAGACCTAAAACAACGTTTAGCAGAAGTACCTAAAGATAAACACATAGTCGTGTACTGTGATTCAGGATACAAAACGAGCATCGCAGCCAGCATACTAAAAATGAAAGGCTATGAAAAAGTGACCAATATGCTGGGCGGATTCATGGCCTGGAAAAAAGCCGGATATCCCATAGAAAAGGAATAAAAATATTTTTATAAAATAATTTTTGGGCGCAAAAAGTTTCTGGTGCAGCTTGTTTGGGAGAAGTGTTTTTTGCTGGCTGATGGTGATTTTTATCTGTTTTCTAAAAGCTCTTATCCTTCCTCCTTTTGTTCAAAGGAGTCCTTTTTTGGCTTCTTTTGGAAGAAGACTTGACCCCTCAAAAACCCAATCACTCTCCAATTGAACGTGCCTCCAAACCCCAAAATGCAGTAAAGAATTTCTACGCTCAAATTTTTTAATTACCGTTTAATATTTTGTACTTTTTTAACCTGCTTTAATTCTTAAGTAAGACGATCGGTGCAAAATATATTGTCATGTTAATGATAATGTTTAAATACCTAAACATTAAATGATGAAAATTAGTAAATTTTAATTATTCCAAAAAGAAGGAAACCAATCAACAAAACGGAGCAATGATAAGAAGTCTTAAAATAGGTGTTAAAAAAACAATGAATAACGGTAAAACATCTACCGGAAAAAATCACCAGAGTAACAAAGACAGCAAGAATAGTAAGAATGGCAAGAATGGCAAGATTGGTAAAAACGGCAAACCTCAAGTGAAGGTGCTCGGACCAGTAAGAGATTTAGAGGAGCACGTTCCAACTGATTGGTGGCGACGTATTTTCACTTCCCTTTACTTGAAAACCGATGGGGACGTTGTTGACGATCAAAAAATTACTCGCTATGAAGTAGACCTATTTTCTTCAATCTTAAAACTCCAGCCTGATGATAAGATTCTAGATCTCTGCTGTGGACAGGGACGTCACTCTCTTGAATTGGCGAGAAGAGGATACAAGTCTGTAGAAGGGCTGGATCGCTCTCACTATTTAATACAAAGAGCTAAGGAGCAAGCGAAAAAAGAAGGACTAGGTGTTCGATTCAGAGAAGGAGATGCTCGAAAACTTCCATACCCTCCAGACAGCTTCGATGTGGTAATGATTCTGGGAAATAGTTTTGGCTATTTCGAAACCGTACATGATGATATGAGAGTGCTGAGAGAGGTTTTTAGAGTCCTAAAACCGTGGGGAAAGCTGCTCATAGACGTGGCTGATGGAGATTACATGAGGGAGCACTTCCAACCCCGATCATGGGAATGGATAGACAAAAAACATTTTGTTAACAGAGAACGCTCACTATCAGCAGATGGTCAGCGTCTCATATCCCGCGAGATAATCATGAACACTGAAAAGGGAGCGGTCGCAGATCAGTTCTATGCGGAAAGACTATACAACAAAGAAAATCTGAATAATATTTTACAGCAAGCAGGCTTAAGTGATATTGCTATCCACGGCGAACTCTCTTCAGATTCCCAGCGCAAACAGGACCTCGGTATGATGGAGAAACGCATTATTGTCACAGCTGTGGTCAAAAAGGAATGGACACCAGTCAGAAGAAAACCGAAAGGAGAACTAAGAACCGTGGTTGTTATTACCGGTGACCCCACAAAACCCGACAGATTAAAACCAGGTGCAGTATTTGACGAGGATGATATTTACACAATTGACCAAATGAAAGATGCCCTAAGAGAGATGGAAGGCTACAACTTCATATACTTAAGCAACCACGACACACTCATACAGGACCTGATTAAACTCAAGCCCAAAATAGATTACGTCTTTAACCTCTGCGATGAAGGTTTCGGCAACGATCCCCGAAAAGAGCTACACATACCGGCTTTACTGGAAGAACTCCAAATACCTTACACCGGTTCAGGACCGCAGGCTCTGGCCCACTGTTACGATAAATCCCTAGTGCGAGGTATGGCTAACGAGATGGGCATTCCTGTTCCGGACGCCATCCTAATTAAGCCCGAAGATAAAACCGTGGATTTAACTTTCAGTTTCCCGGCCTTAGTGAAACCTAACTTTGGCGACTCCAGTTTTGGAATTACACAGAGATGCGTGGTAAACAGTTCTGAAGAACTACTAAACGCGGTGTCAGAGATACGGGAAAAGTTTGGATATAACAAACCTATTCTAGTTGAAGAATTTCTCAGTGGAAAAGACATTAGTGTCGGCATCATTGGAAACGCACCGGAATCTTACACGGTGTTGCCCATTACGGAAGAAGACTACTCGTGTTTACCCGAAGGATGTCCCCACATCTGTGGTTACGAAGCTAAGTGGCTCCCCGACTCACCCTACTGGAACATAAAATCCATACCAGCTGAACTGCCTCCAGAAACAAGAAATCTGATTATAAAAGGATGCCTAGTGTTGTTCGAAAGACTGGAAATTCGGGACTACTGCCGATTCGACTGGAGATTCGATGCTCGAGGTAACCCCAAACTGCTAGAGGTAAACCCAAATCCCGGATGGTGCTGGGATGGACACCTAGCAAAAATGTCCAAATTTGCCGGAATGTCATATGCCGAAATGCTCGAAGCAATTATAAAAGCAGCTGAACAACGATTAGGACTACAACCACTAAATGGAAAGGTAGAGGAGCAAGCACCTGGAAAAATTGAGGAACCAGAGGAAGCAAAAGAGACTCAAAGCGTGCCCACCATTAATTAGAATGAACTTTTCCCTCTCCTTTACCCAAGTTTTTCTTGGGAGGGGAGTTCGTCAACCAAGCTAAGTCATTATCTCTTCTTCCACTAGTAGCGCAGAACCCTCAATGCTTTGGCAAAAGCGGGTGTCAGAGGCAAACAGGTTTATGAGAGTTCGCTAAAAAGAAATAACAACAATGGTGTGATAGAATTTAGTAAAGGAGACTTCAATTTTCCTAACTAATTTCTCTACACTGTTTTGATTCTAAAACATCAATTGTTACCCGGAATTTAGGGAGCGTCGCTAATTTAAGTCTTCCAAGAAAAGAGAATATACAGGTACTGGGCACTTGACCTTTCGAACCTACTATAGAGGAGGAATAAGTCATGGGTGGAAGGGCTCTGGTTTCAGTTGTAATCCCCACTAAAAACTCTGAAAAGAATATTGCCAGCTGTCTCATATCGATAAGGAGTCAAACCTACCCACACCTAGAGGTTATAATTGTTGATGACTATTCCTCGGATAATACTGTGAAGATAGCCAAGCGGTTTGAAGCAAGGGTGATTAAAGCCCGAGCCATAAGGTCTAGAGCCAGAAACATCGGGGCGGAAAGGTCTAAAGGCAACTTCATTCTATCCGTAGATTCGGATATGGAACTTGAACCTGATGTAGTAGAGAAATGTGTGAGAGAAGCTTTGAATGGTGCCGAAGCAGTAATAATACCTGAAGTATCCGTTGGAGAGAGCTTCTGGGCAAGGTGTAAATGCTTTGAGAGAAAACTCTTCTTAGGCGAGAAACTGTTTGAAGGGCCAAGATTCTTTAAGAGAAGCGTTTTCTGGAACCTCGGAGGCTATGACCCCAACCTCGAAGCGGGGGAAGACTTCGACCTAAGCCAAAGAGCCAGAGAAAAAGGCGTTCGTATAAAGCGTATCAACAGCATCATAAAGCACAGAGAAGCAGACTTCAATCTCCTCAAAACGGTGAAGAGGGAGTACCACTATGCCAAAACCTTCTACGACTATGTAAGTAAGCATCCCCAATTTGTGAAGCAGCAGTCAATACTATTCTGGAAGATTCTTGCTCGAAAGAGAAGGGAACTTGCAAAAAATCTAATCCACACTATGGGCATAGCCATAATAAAGCTCTTCGAGGGTGGGGCTCACATACTGGGTTTCTTCACGGGAAAGCCTTCATACTACGAATTAACCCAAAACAATGCTACATACACTAACCTACATAGCGTCTCTAAAAACAAACAGAAAAACTAGAAATTACAAAAACATAAGTGAAAGTAGAACTCAGCGAAGAAAGCCTAATATTCTTCATATCCCAGACTCAATAGTTACTTTGATTTTAAAAGCTCTATTGTCTTCCTGCAGAAATGAGGGAGGTCTGCGGGAAAGCGGGAGGTTACAAGGTTGCCATCCACGACAACCGGCTGGTCTTCGTAAATTCCACCAGCATTCTTAAGGTCGGTAGCTACAGAGTACCAGCACGTGGCTCTCTTTCCTCTAATGATATCGGCTTCGATGAGCATTTGAGCCCCGTGACAAATAGCGGCAACCACCTTCCCCTTGTCAAAAGCGGATTTTACAAGCCTGACTAATCCCTTGTTGATTCTCATATGAACTGGGGCCCTTCCGCCAGTAGTCATTCAGCAAAGTATTTATCTATTGATATGTTGAATTTGTAGCCTTTTTC
>NZ_JBRAKS010000087.1:0-12625 GCF_052745115.1 Candidatus Jordarchaeum sp. | reverse complement strand
AGGCTCGAATATGAGCTTCCAAGAATCCCCCGACTTTAGTCGCGGGGAGTGTCAACACGTATTATTATCACACTTTATATTGAAACCGGCTGGTTTTGAACATGATGGAACAGATTGTTGAAGGAATGGAAAGTGAGGCTCGAAGAATCAAAGTATTAGTGATGGGGCCTCACGCAGCTGGCAAAACCGCGATTCTCAAACAGACAATTTATGGATTACAAGCAGATAAGCTCAGAAAACTTTTACCCACAATACTCATCGATGTTCCTCCCGAAACTAAGAAAGGCAAATATCTGTGTCGATTCTTTGAATGTGGAGGCCAAGAAAGATTTTTTGAAGAATATCATCGTCCAGAAAATGAAAAAAACATCTTTAACAAGGTTAACATTTTCATATTTGTTGTGGACTCTGCGAACGAAGATGCTTTGCCCCTTGCCCATAAAGAATTTTGGAGAGCCCTGACCAAATTATCTAAATACTCACCTAACGCCCTAACAATTATTTTCGCACACAAACAAGACCTACCAGACACCTTTTCTCCGGGAGAAGTGATGGACCTCCTATTATCACCACCAGGAAGCGTTTATCCTACAAAGCTCGACTTTGCAAATTTGGTAGAGGAGGCTAAAAAAATCTCAAAACGAACGTTATGCTACGGTACCTCCATAGAAGAACTCGGAAATAAAAAAAATAAGGCTAATAATCCATGGATTAAATCCGATGAGGCTATTCAGATAACTCTGCAAATTTACTCCAAATTCATACAAGAATATTCTGAAAGCTCAGAAAAAATAAAAGCGGAAAAAGATTCGAGCAGTCATGTTCTCCAAGAAATTTTAGGCAAATTAAACAAAGAGGTAGGAGCTTACGGAAGCATGCTAATTGACAAATCCAGTGGTCTCTCAGCAGCGTCTACAGTAGATCATGAGGAGATAACACAATCAATGATGGGAATCATCATACTTAATTCTACCAAAGTCCTAAGAGAACTGGAAGAAAAAGTACTAAACATAGTAATACTGAGAGGCGAAGAACACAACGTGATGCTGGTAAATGTTACAGAAGACTTCTCACTACTAGTCATACTACCCTTAGAAACTGATGTTCAATTAGGATACGCAATATACATGGTCAGTGAAACCGCAAAAAAAATCAAAGAAATTCTCCAATCCACCCAAACCACTACATCAAAAAAAGATAAAAAATAACAATAATAATTCGCTGATTTCTATTTTGATTAATAAGTTGGAAAATTAATCAATTTTTTCAACTGAGCACTTTTTTTAAAAATACCTTCAGTCCTTGTGTTCTTAATCTCCCCATTTAGTTTTAATAATACCGAGCTCCGTAACTGTTTGCAAAAGTTTCTCAACGGACGTACGAATATACTCTTCCTTCTTAGCGCCGGTAATGACTAATTTTCCTGTGGTGAAGAGGAGTATTACAACTTTTGGGTCTTTCATTCGGTATATGAGGCCGGGGAATTGTTCTGGTTCGTATATTACGTCAGAGAGAGTGTAAGCGGCGAGTTCTAGATTCAGCTCGGCTCCCAGGCTGGCGGAGGCTACAACGTTCTGAATCTCAATCTCCGGTTCTATTTTATCTGCTAGCACCCCAATTTTTTGAAGCTCCTGTACAATTTTATTCACCGCTTTGTGGACCTCCTTCACACTCTTGGCTCCGGTTGAGACCATGCGTCCGGAACTGAAGATTAGGGTAGCGGTTTTGGGGTCATTGATTCTGTAGACTAGTCCTGGGAACTGTTCTGGATTGTATTCTGAATTGGGATTTTTTTGGGCAATCTTTGTTAGATCGATTTTTTGGTTTATTTTTACCGATGCGACTACATTTTCAATATTTATAAACTGGATTTTTGGAATACCTTTTACCCCCTAAAAATTTTAGAATGTCGCCCTTCCAAATTTGTTACTACATAATTCTGTGTTCACTGGTAATTTTAAATGAATAATACGGTTACCATCTAATAAACTTACATACACCATACTTAAAAATATAATTGTTGAAATTTCGCTTCATCCATTAAGCTTAAAAAATTTATTAAATTGTAAAATAAAAATTGCGACCCACTATAAACAATGAAGACAGAACCCCTAAAAGTTTTTTTAAACTAAAAATGCTCAATAAAAGCAGCTAATAGATGATAATTTTGCCAATTCAAATACTTCTAAGGCTCCTGGTCCAGATTTTGTTCCTTGTATTTCTGGCCTAAATCGGCGTAGGTTTGGGCTCCCCAGGTTAAAATTTCCACTTCAGAATCATTTAACTCCCTGATCTTTTTTGCTGGAACCCCCGCAACCATTACTCTGGGTTCAACCTTTGTATTCTCTAAAACTACAGCCCCCATAGCTACTACTGTCCGTTCACCTATCTCGGCTCCTGAAAAAACTATGGCACCTGTACCTATCACCGCACCGTTGTTAATCTTACAACTGTGAACCACTGCGGCGTGCCCAACCAAAACCTCATCACCGATAAAAATGTGTCCATGCAGTACACAATTATCCTCAACCGCAGATAATCGACCAATTCTTATGGGTGCAAAATCCGCTCTTATCACGGCTCCATACCAAATGCTGCTCTTTTCTCCTATTTCCACGTCTCCAATAATGGTGGCTGTGGGTGCTATGAACGCCGTTGGATGAATTCGAGGTTTTTTACCGTTAAACTCCACTAATGGCATAGTTCCTCCTCCAAAAAATTCATGGTATAAACTAGCGTTAAATTTCTATTTCTCCTATTTTCTTTTGGAAAACTTTGGATTGATCTCCAAAATTTTTTCTACAGTCCATCTGGAGAGTGTTCCCGTTGTATCTTGGCATTCGTGGAGGGAACCGGTTTCACCTGCCATACCGGCGAATTCCAGCATAGCTTTAGGATTGGTGAATCTGTACGATTTTCCCCAGTGATGGAATTGAACTTCTTCGCATACTATGTGGCCATATTTTTCCTGCATTTTCTCACCCACCTCTGCCACCGCTTTGCATAGTTTGAGCATTTTATTTATGTCCTTCTGAATTTCTTCTTTTGAATAACCAAAGCTGTAGCTGATTGCTGCGGCGGCGCCGGCCATTGCCCCACAAGTTCCTATTGCCATGTTACCGGTGCCTCCGGCGAGACCCACGATGGCCTTCCAAGCATCATTAACCATAGGATCATTCTCGTAACCGAGGGTGTCCATAGCGGCAGCAAAAACGGTGGGAGCACAAGCCCGCCACTTGGGTAAATAATCGTATCCACGCTGGTAGGCCTCTTCTAGAATTTTTTTATTTTTCCCACTTTCCTCTGTCATAATATAGCCTCCGGTGAAGTTGACCTTTACACCTATAATGCTTTGGAATAATAAAGCTTCTGCTAAGAATTAACGCTATATTATTACTTTCTGAGTTCTAAAAATTTTTATTCTTAATTGTGGCTGACGAAAAAAAACAAATTACAAAATTATTTGTTTCAAATAAAGATTAATTTAAAATATATTAAAAAAGGGAAGTTTTGGTTTTTTACATTTTTATCTCCTTTTGGAAAACTGTGGATTATATTCCAAAATTTTTTCTACAGCCCATCTTGCAAGGTCTCCGGTAACTTCTTGGCACTCGGGAGTTGCTTTCTTTTCTCCCGACATGCTTGCGAATTCCAGCATGGCTTTGGGATTAGTGAATCTATACGATTTTCCCCAGTGATAGAATTGAACCTCCTGACACTGTATGTGGCCATATTTTTCCTGCATCTTCTTACCCACCTCAGCCACCACACCGTTAACGTTAAGCATCTTCAAAATATCCTTCGCCAGATCCTCCTTCGTGAAACCAAAACTGTAACTAATCGCCGCAGCGGCTCCGGCCATAGCTCCACAGGTGCCAATAGCCATATTACCTGTGCCTCCGGTCAAACCTATGGTAGCTTTCCAAATCTCATTGATCGTAGGATCCTTATCGTAGCCTAGTGTGTCCATAACCGCAGCAAAAACGGTAGGGGCGCAGGCACGCCATTTCGGCAAATACTCGTACCCGCGTTTATATGCTTCATCCAAAATTGCCTTATTAACTTTTGATTGTGCCAAAAACAATCCTCCACTTATTTATTTCATTGACTTTAAAATCTAAAGCTTAAAAATAATAAAGTTTCCGTTTGCTTAAGTTACAAAATTTATTACACTGGAAAAGGAATTCTAAAAAGTGTGTCCAAACCTTTAGATTCAAAGCGATAAAGTATTGAGACATTTTTACAAAACATTTTTTTGCACAGAATCCTTAGGAAATTATTAGATTCTTATAATCTGTAAAAGTTGTTTATTTCTAACTATTTATTAAATGGTGTTTAGAATGGAGCTCGTTGGATCGGGTATACATGATTTGGATCTTTTGCTTAGTGGTGGATTCATACGTGATTCACCGGTATTACTGCTAACAGAGACTGGCACCATGGGGGAGCTTCTTCCTCTTCAAATAATTAATCACAGAATGAAGGAAGGGGATTACGGATTCGTCTTTGACCTAGATTTTCCTCCCATTAGGATTAGAGACTGGTTTAAATCCTTCAACTGGAATCTGGAAAGTTACGAGAAGGATGGACACCTTTTCATTGTAGACGGATTCACTAATCTCTACGGAAGGTTACCCACCGAGGAAAAGTATGTGATAGAGAATCCAAGAGATATTGTATATCTTGACTCTTACCTCCATGATATGAAGCCGTTAATTGAAAACTATAAGAACAAGCTATTTTGTGTTCTGTATCTCAGTAATACGTTTCTTACAAAAGGACAGCACCTCGATAAGATAGTTAACCTAATTTATAAAAACAGGATAACACTGAGCCAATACGGGCTCTCAGTCTTCGTTTTTGATAAAGGTATGATGGATAATAAGATGTTAAGCACACTTGAACACGCATTCGATTACGTAATTGAACTAAAGATTGTAGAACAAGAGAATAGCTTTCAGAAGTATTTGAGAGTAACTAAATCCCCTCTAATAAATTACATTAGCGATATGGTTCCCTACGAGGTTACGCTCAACGGAATAGGCTTGAGAACAGAAATTATACAGGAATTCGAAGGTATGAAGCACAACGCCAAGATGTTACAGAGTGGCAACATTGATTTTATGGGTATTAGAATGACATTTATACCAGCGGATATTTTCAACCTGTTCTCTAAAATAATGATTGAAAAAAGTGATTATGAAACAGGATATCAGCTAACCCACCAGTTAGGAAAAGAAATCGCGTACCCCATTACTAAGAATCTTCTAAACAAGTTTAAAATTGCCAATTTGGAAGAAGCAATCTTATTCTGTGCCAGAACGTGTACACTTATGGGATTTGGGGAAATGATTATTCAGGATTATAATCTTGAAAAGGGAATTCTAAAGATAAGACTCGATAACTCTCCTATATGCACACAGCTAAATTCAGGTAAAAAAATGGGAGCATTCCTTGAAGGCGCAATAGAAGGTGCAGCAGAATTTTACACCGGACTAAAATGTAATTGCGAAGAAGTTAAGTGTGCTTCGAAAGGAGACAAATATTGCGAGTACAAATTAACATTCTTGCAGGAGAAATTGAAAACTCAAGAAACCAAAACATAATAATTTTTAAAAAATTGATTCAAAATAAATCCGGCAAATGAATTATATAATCATTAACTCTCTCTTTCCCAATTTATTTTTATTAAAAAATACTATTTTTCCACTAAACTTATATGTTAAACCATATCCCGTTTTCAGATATTAAAAAACAGAGGGATTTTTTTTGGATTTTATAGATGCTCACACACATATAGTTCCAGTCAAATTTTATAGTGAAGACTTACTGAGAGCGGTTGCGAGTTTGATGAGGGTCGACCCCGAATTCTATAAGAGTATTTCACAAGACCCAAGGAATCTCATAAAATACATGGATGAAAAATCCATAAAAGCGCTGGTCATTATGTCTTATCCCGCACCAGACGTGATGGGTTTTGGAGATGAACAAGTGGACGAGGTCGCCGATTACGTGAAAGACCATCGAGACCGATTGCTACAATTCGGATCAGTAAATCCCCGCCTTAATAATAATCCATTGCCCAGACTAGAGGAAATGTACAGTAAATATGAGATAAAAGGATTAAAACTTCACCCTGTGCATCAGCTCGTTAAAGCCAACAATTATCGCCCCGAGGAAGCGGACATGAAAAGTCTTGAACAAATATACCAATTCGCAAGCGATCATGAACTCCCAATGCAAATACACACCGGAACCAGCATGTTTCCCAAAGCTCGAAACAAGTATGGAGATCCTATATTCCTAGATGAGCTCCCTCTCGACTTTCCCAAAATGAAGATAATTCTCAGCCACGGGGGAAGACCAATTTGGATGGAGACCGCTTTCTATCTTCTTAGAAGACACAGACAAATGATATTCGACATTTCAAGCATTCCACCCCACCGACTACTCGACTACTTCCCGAGATTTGAAATGATAGCCGACAGAGCCATTTTTGGCAGCGACTGGCCGGGACCCGGCGTACAAACCATTCACGAAAACATGCAAGAATTCTTAAAACTACCGTTAACCGAAGAAGTCAAGAGAAAAGTGGCTTATGATAATGCGGCAAAACTTTTCAAATTAAAGTAAATTATTGGTCATTACCATTCCCTAATTCCCAAAAAAAGGAAAAAATAAACTCTTTTAGGAAACTAGTTTTTATGTTTCATACCAGAGTGCAATGCCTGCAATAAGTGCTAGCAGTCCTCCGATGTTAAAGAATAAGAAACCTAAAAATCCGAAAAATGCCATTAGGCCTGCTCCCGCCCTGATACCGAATCGACTTAATAATGCACCAAAAGATGTTAGCCATCCAATAGCCTCAATAATAATTCCACCTATTACTATGGATGATGCGCCCTGTAATCCAAATATGGGGGCAAGTGGACCAAAAGAGAATGCTGCCAGAGTAGGAGAGATGTACGATATCAATGTAAGAATTATGCCCAAATAAGATGGGTAAAGATAAGCCAATATTTGATATGCGACTACACTGGCTCCCGTAGTTACTCCCAGAACAATCATTATAATTCCTGTTAACACTATGTAGCCTGCACCGATTCGTCCCAACCAGTTCCAAGCCTTTGGATTTACCACCAATTTTTCCTCCTAAACTTGATATCTTTATTTTTTCTTGGATTAATTACTCGATTATAACCTCGGTTTTTGAATTTGAAAAAAATATAGAATATTTTAAGGTTTAAATTGTTTATAAATCAATTGCTTGATGAGACGTATTTATTCTTTTATATCCGGTACGTGTTCGCTATATTCCTGCTGGATATATGCCAGTGTGGTTAGCGCTGTTCCGGTTCCCCAGTCAAATGTGATGTAGCCATGCACTCTGCGATCATAACCGGTGTGTCCATAGTTCTCGTATATAGCACCATAATCTGAGGGGTGAAGTCTCCTAATATTCGTGGGAGCGACTTTTCCGTTTTTGGGAACTAGCATAAGTGTGAATGACGCTTTTAGTGCGTAGATACCCCTTTCTAGATATTCTTTTTCACCTAACAACTTGTAATAATCTAGGAGTGTGGGCGCAAATAGAGCTTGGCGAATATCGGACCACTCAGCATCGGTATTTTGGCAGCCGAAGCCTCCAAAAGCGTAAAATGAGATGTAGGGTGGATTCCAGACTTGTTGGAAGAGCAGGAGAATATCAAGTACACGTCTACCATAATCCAAATATTTTTTCTCCCCCGTGATGCGGTAGACTTCCTTTAGGGCTTCCGCTGTCCAGAAGATGCACATATTATTATTAGGATACTGAGCGGTAAATTGATCATAAGTGTTTGGAGGTAAAATGGTGCAGGAGAAGAATGTTTCATAGTCTAGCCAAAGATTTCTCGGTATTACTTTCCTAATAATGAAATCCATTCCCTTCTTCATCACATCAATCAGAGATTTATCCTTCGTCAGTTTGTATAATTCCGCTAAGAATAGCACCGCTGCACTGGTTCCCGTTGACTCCTTTAAATCCTCGTCGGGAACATATTTTCCATTTTCAATTCTTATCCAGGTGGGGATGGCTCCTGAGGGTAATTGTTGTTTTTTCAATGCTTCTCCAAGTTTCTTTGCTTTTTCAAGCAATTTTTCATCCTTTTCTAGGTTATTATACCATTTCAGCATCCAGTAGGCAGTCCAGCACATATCCGGAACACTGTAAGAATCTGTGTAGTGGAAGCCTTTGGAACCATTCACCCAGTTTATACCTTCCTTTGAGGGAAAGCAGATAACAGAGAAGAATCCCTGGTTTTCAGGCAGATTTAATGCCAGATTCTTCATCTTAGTTGCACGATTCACTAGTTCCTTATCTCCCCACTTTTTGCCGAAGTAGTAAAGACCATAAGCACTTCTAAAATTACAGAACCAGGTCTGATTCCATATCTCAGCCCTCAACTCGTCATGTACCGCATCCTCAGAATTCCTATCCAGCGTGTCCAGTAACTCCACCCCAATATCCGGAAGAACCTTATTCATCATGAATCCTTCATCGATTTTCTTGTTAAGCTCATCCATTTTTGCAAATCGCTCATTATCAACCTCAACATATGTTACTACATTGTTCTTCCATCCACTCCTGTAACTTCCCCCACAAGGCATACCGTTTAACTCGAACTCCCTCCACATCTCATTCTTCCTGAGAAAATATTCCGCACCATACCTAGCATACTTCTCAAAAGGCATCACTTGGGGCAGAGGACTTTCCAGATACTTTGCCGCGAACCTTCTCCACAAGAAGCTAACAGGCTCCCGTAAACCATTTACACTATCACTATCCCCTTTAAGATAGAGGAAATAACCAAATTTTGCTCTGCGATTCTTCTTACCCTCTAGAACTGTCTTAATTCCTTGGAATCTCACGTGATCTTGTGGCTTATAATTTTGGATACCGTAGGCAATCAAGGTCCAGTTATTCTGCTGTGGCCGTTGCTCATAATTTATACAATTCCTTAAACCTTCATGCCCCTCAATTAATTCCACATTCGGAATAAGGCCCACAGATATATTTCCCTTCTGCAAGTAGACTAGTGGGGAACGAAAAATGAAATCTGCGATGACATTATCCTCCCTTAGCCTAACATGGGGAACCCACTTTAAATCATATTCACTCTCCTTATTAAAAGCCGCGAGTAGGTTAGAATAAATGTAGTCAAACTCACTAAGCTGCTTTAACAGCAATTTGTTCTCAATATAAAAATAGTTACTGTGCAAAAGATTGATTTTAGTTTCAATCTTGATATTCTCATCTTCACCAATTAAAACAATAGTTCTATCATCTTGTTTCTTTGATTTAGAATATCTTATATGAAACTTTTCTACACCAGTTTTATAACAAAGGAAACTCAAATTTGAAATATCATTAGGACAAGCACTTTTTATCACCTTGGTCCAGTCTTTATAGCTACTTTTGACCGAGAAAATAATCTGAACCAATCCCTCTTTCTCCGAAACATTAACCCTTACATACTCATTTTCCACAAATAAATCATCTAGCAAACACTAAACCTCCATCATACATAGAAAAAATTTCTTCAAGTTATATTATTTATAAAAAGTCTCAGAGAATTTTATATTTTCAAATTCTATTAAAGGTTTATTGCTCCGCAGTCTGGGCACTCTCTATCTATGGTCAACAGCCGCTTCTTACAGTAGGGGCAAATGGTTTCCTTAGGAACTAATGATTTCCAAATCTTATCTAATCTTTTCGCCTGATCAGTTTTCACTTCTTCACTTACTGAGTGGGCTGTTTCAATTTCTTCAATCGCAATTGATGGTTCTACTACTAACTCATTATTTGGGGGACTATACCCTTCTTGTGGTGTGGCTCCAGGTTCTGATGAATCAGAAATTGATGAAGATTCAGGGAGAACAGTTTCAGTTTTCGGCTTAGATTTTGATTTTACTAAGGGGATTGAGATTATCCTCTTCCTTGGTTTTGCCTCCGGTTCGACTTCAAGCACTGATGGTTCTAATTTCTCAGCGTTAATGATTCGCATTCTTTCCTCAAATATTTCTTTTATAGGTCTATCTGAGACCAATATTCCCGTGTTCGGAGCTTTTATTTTTAAGGCTCTGGCTTTTTCAAGAGTTTCCGGAATTTTTTTCCTCAATTCTGCGGGCAGATTCTTAAACTCTATAGTGGTTTTTCCAAGAACGCCATGGGGTTTAAATAAAATGGTGTTTTTCATCATCCCAAAGTTGTATTTATCAATTTTATCCAGAGCCAATTCTAGGTATAGGGAACGTTGTTTTTTTTCAATACCTGAAATAACTGGTGTCAGAATTCCCATTTTGAATTCGTCCGTGAATTCGGTGATAATAAAAACTCGAGATTCTGATACTAATAAACGGGCAAAAAAGCCCTCCGGATAATCCAAAGACTGCCGCTTAGCATATGTTTCCCCTTCCCAAAAGGCAAGAGGCTTACCCCAATCCAGATTTATATTAACCTCAAATTCCCCCAAAATTTTTTCTTTCAACCCTGAATCCATCCAACATTACTTAATATTAGTTTCAATTCAGAAGTATATTTAATTCTTTTGAAATAGCTCAATTAAGACTTTCATTTTTCCTTTTAAAAAATTATTCTAGTCGGCAGGGTTTTGCTATAGGGTGTGAAAATATAAGAAAAGGCATTATTCCAGAAACATTGCTTATTATTCTTCTCTAGATTTGAATTATCTCAACTATTCAACCCTTGGACAGCTTTTTTTATCAAACCACGAGTGCCTATTATCTTGAGTCGACAAAAGCCATATGGTTGATCTTCAATGAGCTTTAAATTTACTCTTTAAAATCCTCTCCGACAAAAGAATGTGACTATCAAAAGAGTAATGACAATCAACACAATACGGTATGTAGCAAACAAAGTCATTTTTCAAGTCTCTAAAAAACACACTAATATTTGTACTATTACAATTGGGGCACTTTAGACTTTTCAAATCTACACTATCCTCCAACATCTTCAAACGCTCAATCTTAAGATTCTGAATCCTTACCCTCTCAATTTTCAACCTATGCATTTTTTAAACCAGCCCCCTAAAAAGGAAGTTAGAGTTACACTGGTTTAGTAACTAGTATATCTTAAAAGTAACCCCGCTTCTTCCTGCTCTCAATTAATTTTGAGTATGAGGGAAGTTAAATCTCATAACTCTTGCAATATTATGTAGAAAAGATAAAATTATATAAGCTTATGGTTCATATTACGCCCAATATTTGAATATGAGGTTTAAAACGCAAACAAGTGCAAGTTGTTAGAGGCGCATTATCATCATTTTAATTTATTTTTGAACTCTTTCCCTATATTCCACGCTCGACCGATGTGCTCCCCAACTTTCCAGTATTTATTATCATGCATAGAAAATACGATCGGATTAATCTTCTTAATGTCCGGCAGACCATCAGTTAGGTATCGTTCATCAGCATAAGCTGCAACAATCTCTCCGATAAAAACTTCATCGACCGTAAATTCCAGAGTCTGGACAAGTTTACACTCCATATTAAGCGGACATTCCTTAATCATGGGAGCAGTTTCAAGTTTACCGTAAAAACGTCAAAAAGCTGAGATTTATCAACATTTTTCCCTGAAACCAGTCCGCAGTAATCAGTGATCTTTACCATTTCAACAGAGGGAATATTAACACTGAAAGTTTTGTTTTCTCTTATTCCCGGGTTGGTATAGTGACGTTTACTCAAAGCTATTGAAATGGCCGGAGGATTATGGTTCACTATTCCACAGTAAGCAATAGTTAAAAAGTTCGGCTTACCACCCACATTTGCTCCAACTAGAGTAGTGGGCATAGGATACAAAAAAGTCTTAGCACCAATTTCCCTTTTTTCCATAGTTTTATCCACCTATAAAAAACATTATTTTTGGTACGTATTTAATTGTTGTGATTAAAGAAGTGATATTGGGGTTCTAAACGCTAAAAGAAATCCTATTTTGGCTTTTTTGATTAACACTCATCGCTGGAAAAAAAGACCCCAAATAGAGCCCTTTTCCAAAAAAGGACGAATATTATGCCAGATCAATCTCCGTGAGCTAAATACGTACTATTTTTTCAATTTATAAACAGTTTTCAGACAACGTTCCACTATTTCCTTATATTGATTTATAAGAGGGAGAAGGAAAAAAGGAAGAGAAGGCGAAGAGACTTAATTACGGAGGAAACTTTTATTATATCATTTTTTAAAAAAACAATTAATGCACAAATTGGGTAGTACTTGTAGTCGTTTAATACCTCCATTAAAATATTTTTAGGAGATTTTGTTACCAAGATATTTCCATTTTTCTTTGCTTTTTTTTATGCTTTTTTTTACGCTTTGGTTTAATGCCTAATTGTTTTTCTACTTCTTTTTTTACTACTTTTTTTGCGGATTTTTCCACTTCTTTTTTAACCGTATACGGGAAATATATGCTTGTATTTTGCTCAACAAGTTTCCCCGAAAAGAAGCGTTTTTTAAGCCCCCGAAACAAAGGAGTAAACAACCACATAATTAAGAACAAAATTAATAGAAAATGGTGGTGCACATGTTCTAAAAGCACATGGTTGCCCAAAATAAGGTCATTCCAGAC
>NZ_JBRAKS010000086.1:0-12746 GCF_052745115.1 Candidatus Jordarchaeum sp. | reverse complement strand
AACCTTCATAAGAAAAACCGGAAAAATCAGCCACAAAAATCTTATTTAAGAGCGTACTGAATTAATTTTAAATAAACCTACTATTAAAAGTTAATAACGAGTTAAATTTAGAACCCGCTAAGAAGCAGTTCTATAAAAAATTGGAAAGACAAATTCGCGAAGTTAGTGACCCTCCCATGAAGTACATTGTGATCTTAGGAGACGGGATGGCAGACTATCCTTTGACGGAGTTAAACGGAAAAACTCCATTACAAATAGCCAATAAGCCAAATATAGATTACATAGCTTTGAAGGGAAGAAACGGAATATTAAGAACCATCCCAGACAAAATGCAGCCAGGATCAGACGTAGCAAACCTATCCGTCTTAGGTTACGATCCAATAAAATACTACACAGGAAGAGGACCAATAGAAGCAGTCTCCCTAGGAATAAACCTTAGAGAAAATGAAACCGCCTTCCGATGCAATCTGGTAACTCTAGAATCTAATAAAATGAAAGATTATAGTGCCGGACACATAGATAGCGAAGACGCAAAAAAACTTATTGAAACTATAAATAAGGAACTCGGAACACATTCAATCAAATTCTATAATGGCATAAGCTACAGACATGTTCTAGTTATAGCAAACAATGCAATCGAAAAAACGGAGTGCATTCCACCGCACGACATTACAGACCAAAATATTGATCCTTATCTTCCGAGAGGAGAAGGAAGCAAAATTCTATTAGAACTTATGAAAAAATCTCAAGAAATCCTAAAGAACCACCCAATCAATAATAAGAGGACTCGAGAAGGAAAAAAACCCGCAAATTTCATATGGCCATGGAGCCAAGGAAAAAAACCCAAGTTACAAAGCTTTAAAGAAAAATTCGGAGTAGAGGGCGCCATAATATCTGCCGTTGATCTAATCAGGGGAATAGGCCTGCTAATGGGACTCAAAGTTATACAAGTCCCAGGAGCCACCGGATACTACAACACAAACTACACCGGAAAAGCAGAACAAGCATTAAAAACCCTAGAAAACAAAGATTTCATCTACATCCACGTAGAAGCTCCTGACGAGGCAGGACACGCAGCAGACATTGAAAACAAAATAAAAGCCATAGAAAACATAGATGAAAAAATCGTAGGAAAAATACTAAACGAAATTAACGAACTAACTGAAAACTATAAAATAGCAATCCTACCAGACCACCCCACACCAATAAAAGTTAAAACCCACACCAAAGACCCCGTCCCAGTAGCAATCTACACCAACAACGAAAAAGGAGACAAAGTAACCAAATTTGACGAACCATCAGCCAAAAAAGGCGCCCTAGGTCTTCTAGAAGGAGAACAGTTCATGAATCTCTTCATAAAAAACTAACACAATAAAATCTACAAATAATCATACCAATTATAAAAAAATTACAAATCTAAACCAAAATCCAGAGAAAACAAATGAAAATACAAAAACCAACAATTCCAAATATGAAGACGGAAAAGAAGAGAAGGGAAAGGGAAGAGGAGGAGGGGAGGGGCGGATCAAGAGAAATTGGGAGGAGAAAAGAAATATTAAAACCAGCACGCCACACAGATCCGGGTTATAAAAACAACTTCCCTTTCCCATGTTTTCCAAGCGACCTAAATTTTCTCCAAATTTCTATTTAAACATTCGTAATATCAGAAATAATACCCAGAAAATACCCAAACCCTCAACTAAACCCCCAGAAACCAAATCCCACCACAATTAAAAAAATTTCAAAAAAAGTAAAACCCAAAACCAGAAAAAGCATCCAAAAACAGCAAGATAAAACTATAACAAAAATAAGAACAAAAATAAAAATAAAAAAAGAAAGAAAGAGGGAGGAGGGAAATGTGTGTAAACTCGGTCTAGAAGCACCGGTGAATAGCAGTAGCACCCTGCTCCTGATACTCCTTCCTGGTGACCCACATCTTCTGGAAAGTCTTCAAAGACGAAAGAATACTCCCACCGATCCACACAGAATACATTCTTTCAGGAGGCGCTATTATTTTGATTTCGATGTTTTCCGGTACTAGCTCGCTGATCTCTTTGTGCAGACGTTCTTTTAATCCGGGGAACATGGTGCTGCCGCCACTAAGGACAATGTTTCCGTACAGGTCACGACGTAGGTCGACATCGCACTTCTTGACACATTCTACAATTACCTCGTCAAGGGGCATTGCATCTAAGCCTACTACACCAGGGTTGAAGAACACCTCTGGTGCTAGGAATCGTTCACTGGAGATTGTGATGGTTTCACCGTCTGGCAGCATGTAGGTTTTTTCCATACCCGCAACTTTCTCAGCCAGCTTCAGCTCCTTCTCAGGATCCAGAGCAACGTAGCAGAGCTTTTCCTTTATGTCACGTACAATTTCTCGCTCTGCGCTTGATACTAGGGAATATCCTCTTTGCCTTAGTAGTCGGCGAAGGTACTCCGTGAGGTCTCTGCCTGCGAGGTCTATTCTGGTGATAGCGTGGGTGAGTGCAAACCCCTCGTATATCGGTACAATGTGAGTAACTCCATCGCCAGAGTCTATTACCAGTCCAGTGGTTCTCCCGGAGGCGTATAACGAGAGTACTGCCTGCATGGCAACGTACATTGCCGGTACGTTGAAGGTCTCATACATGATTTCCGCCATCTTCTCACGGTTTTTACGCGGATTTAGCGGTGCTTCCGTTAGTAGTATGGGGTGCTCAGCAGGGTCAACCCTCAAATCATTGAAGAAAGTATAGTGCCAAATCTTCTCCATAGCATCCCAGTCATTAACCGTACCATGCTCAACAGGATAAACCAGCTTTAGTACGCCTCGTAGGTTTAGGGCTTCTTCTCCGATGTAGTATTCTCGGGTGTAGTGTTCTACGTCGGTCATGATTGAGGTGTATTTTGGGTATCCTATGCAAGTGGGCCATACTGATCTTGGTTGGTCTTCTCCTGCGTATCCGTTTTTGGTTAGTCCGGTTCCGTTGTCTAGGACTAGGGGTTTTGCAGCTACAAGTTCTTCTTCGGGTGGTCCTATTGCCATATTTTTTTACCTCTTTTTATTTATTTTTTGCATAGCTATTTTTTTATTATTATTTGTTATTTTTTGTTTTTATTGGGGTTGGTTTTTATTGTTAGGTATGTTTAGTTGTGTTCGGTAAAATTAAATTTTTATTTGATTATATTATTGTTTTTAGGTCTTTTAAATGTTTGTTTTACCTAATCTTTATCATCGATATCATCCATAGAGTTGATATTATTTGTTGATTTTTATCCTTTAATTTAGAAATTTGGAAGCCTAGACTGTTCAAACTTGTTTTTTAAAAAAATTAAATGAAAAATAAATTTTATGAGAACCTTTTTTTAAAACGAATAAATTATTTTGGGTAAATGCAGATTCCTGAGTTAGATTTATTATTCTGTTTTGGGAATTTTATCTTAACGGTTAATTGTGTAACCGTTTATCTAAAGCTATTCTTTGTGACTCTGTTTTAGAGAAGAATAGCCAGAAGTTGTGTTTGGTGGGTTGGTTTAAATACCTATTTAGTGAGTTAGCTAGCAGCATATTTGTAGGTTAACACCATTGTATAGTTTGCTAATTGGGTATTGTTAGGTGTGTTAAATTTGAGTGATCCGTTGTTGATTGTTGAGCGGGCTATCAGCGGCGTTGAGGCTCGTAGAATTATTCTGAAGGAGTTGTTGGAAGGCCCTAAAACAGGATATGAACTTAGGGACGCTTTGGCGAAAGAGTTGGGAGTGGGAGTGGATGATATTAGCGATGCCAAGCTTTATTTTAATTTGCAGGCTTTAGAGAATAGTGGCCTCATTAATCGGTATCGGGAGTGGAAGAGTAAGTATGCAGAGATAGTTCCTTCTATGGTGCAGGCGGTACGTAGATATCTTAATGTAAGTGCACCTATTTTGTGTTTGAGTAGTTTGGATAGTGAGCCCCTTTTGGTGAGGGAAGTGGGGCGCCGTTTAAGGGAGCATTCTGGTATTGATCCTGATGGTTATGTTTTTATTGCGGAGAATGAGATGAGAACCAGAGTTGGTGGTAAACCGGACAATGCGGAAATCATTTGGGTTCCTGAATATGCAATGTATGATTTTAAAAGAATGTATGAAGTAGCAAAGAATATTGTGGAGAGAGAAATCGGGAGAAACGAGATTATTTTGGACGTGACTGATGGCACGCGAATTAGTGCAGTGGCTCTTCAACAGTTGGCTTGGGAGTATGGTTTGCGAGTTTTTTATCTTAAGGGTAAAAAGGACGAAACCCGAAAAGTAGTCTGGATTCGCGAATAAGATGGTCTTAAAAATCCCATTTTTTAAATAGGATAATGAATTGAGTTTTACCATAATTTTGATGCGTTTTAATAATTTGTTTTACTTTTTTGGAAGGCTCGGTTTTTATAAATTGGTACGGTAGTTGTGGTGTTTAGTTTACTGCAGTATTGTACGTCTCTCTGGAATCCTATTTTAGTCAAATACTGGGCATTGGGTGTTTTTAGAATTTTTTGTGGTATACTTTGAGGTATAGTCTTGTTTTGAATGTAGTTTTTTATTGTTTGGGCAGCTATGTAATCTTCGGGTGCTTTTTGTTCTAATTTCCCAACATGTATTATTGAAATTGGTTTCCCTGCTTCTAGAGCGGTTTTTTTAGCTTTTTGGGCTGCAGATTTAGCATTAATGAGGCAACCGATAAAAAGGTGGGAGCTATTATGAGCACTTTTTGCTACTCGAGTGAGATTGGTTGTGGTTAGTATTATGACTTTTCCTTTTACTATTTTCGAGTCGTATTCGAGTGGACTATTTCCTAATTGAAAGCCTTGGATTCTGAATCCGTGTCTTTCACCGGCAAGAATGATTTTTTCTTTGATTTGTTTGGCTAATTTTTTTGCTTCTTCTACTGTGGTGGTTGTGAATATTTTTTTGGCGCCATTATCCAATGCTGTGGTGATGGTGGTGCTTGCCCTTAATGTGTCAACAAGTATTATAATATGGTTTTTTTGAGCCGCTTTTAGTGCGCCTTGAGCTCCGAATGCTAAATTAACTTTAATATTGCCATTTTGAGGGTTTGATTTTTTATTTTGTTCTTTTCCCTGTTTTGAAGACATTTTTTTCACTTATTTTTTGGCTAGGAATTGTTTCATGGTGTCGCCTCTTAGTCCTAGACGGAGCGTTTCTAGGGGAATGGCATCGGTGGGTCTAATGTTTCCGAAATTAGTGTTACATCCAAATCTCGTTATTAGCCATACTTGTTGGGGCTTTAGAGGAGCTTCCCAAATAATTTTTCTGGGAGTTATTTGTTGAACTATTGCTTCTATGAATGATTCTATTACCTTTCCTTTTTCATCGTAGGGACCTATTCCGATTCCGCTTTCTCGAGCTTCAATTGTTACGTAGTCAGCCCCTGCCTCTAAGTCCATTTGAATCTGTTTAATGCGGTCAGTTATTCTAAATCGGGCATCCTCCTCTTTGTTTTTTCTACCCACTTCTGTGATCACTGTTTTGAATCCTAGTTCTTTGACCTTTTTTATTAATCTAGACTTTTTTTGAAGCGAGATATTTACTATTCCCGCAGAGATCTCAATAGCAAGAAATCCAATATTTTTAAGAGTTTCTAAAAATTCTTCAAGATTTCCAGTAATTATAGCGGCTTCTAAGGCGGATCCTCCACTAAGGGTCAGTATGTTGTTATCGTGGAAAAGTTTTATTTTCTTTTTTATAAGGTTCTTAGGCTGAATAAGCCAAGTCGCCCATCCCAGTTTACAATAATCTATGTAGTCTGATGCAGTATCAATTATATCTTGTGTTGCATTGATTCCTTGTCCAGTATCTATAATAACGGTTATTCCATGACTTCGGGGTTTTTCTGTCCTTTCCACATCTGATAGTTTGAATAATTGGTTTGTGTGTTTGTTCAAATTTTTCACCCAACATTTTATTGTTGTAATAGGCTTTTTGGCTTTAGGGGGAGAGCTGTTTTTAACGTTACTTTTTAGAAATATAGTAGAATTAATTTTTTCTAATCTTCTTTAATATAATATTTGAGGATTTTCGTCCAGGAGTTGGCTTATGGTTTTATCCTTTGATATTGGACCAATTCTTTGGAAAACGTAATGTCTTTTTTCTCTTTCCACACCGGTATACCCTATTATTACTACATCATCTGAATCAAATTTGTCTGCGAGATCTATTGCTGCTTGTATGGCTATAGCTGTTGGAGACATAATTTGAATTTCGAAGAGATCATCTGACTTGTCATATATTTCTTTGGATTTTTTTTCACCAACTTTATGAAATATTCCCTGAGTTTCTTTTACTACATATTTAACATAGGGATAACATTGTTTGGGATATTCGTTTTCAATTGTTTTCGCCCACGTTATAGAGTTTATTCTTTGGGTTACTTTTTCTTGATTTTTAAGTGCAGGTTCAACCATTGATGCGCATCCTTCGGGTTGTACACACACTAAGTGTATGTATTCTTTCAGAAAGCCGTAGTCTTTTAATCTTTCAATTGCCTGATACCAAGCTAGTAACCCTTTTCCACTCCCAGTAGGGTGAATGTACCAGACTTTGCCCGAGTCAATTAGATTTCTAGCCTTTTTTCCGTATTTTTCGAATAGCTGAAAATAAGTCTCATACGCCATAGTTTCAAGTCCCGCTATTTGATTCGGATTGCTAAACCCTCCATCTAAAACGTATGGAGTTTCTTCTGCCATTTTAAGGGAAAGAGATTCCGCATCGACGTATCGCCCGTTTACAAGTATAATACGAGTTCTATCACTTTCGTCGTCAAAATTAATATCGTTTTCACGGTCCATAGGTACAAATATAGCTAATTTTTTGTATACCTTCTGGTTGTATAATCCATAGGAAGTCGCGGTATCACCTGTACTTGAAAGTGTAATGTTTGGTACATCACGTTCCTTATACACAGAAAGAGCGACCGAAGCACTTCTATCCTTTATGGTTCCAGTAGGGTTTGTGCTTTCATCCTTAATGAGAAAATCGACATCTTCACGCCCAACCATTTTAGTTATCGTCCTGTCTTCGTAGAGATTAGTTCGACCTTCTTCTAGACTAATCATATTTGATGCTGGTTTTAACAAAGGAAGAACTTTTTGGAAAACCCACAGTCCGGGTAGATCTCTTTCGGTTAAATCACTTAGTTTTTTAGGGCGTAAATTGGGATAATGGTATTGAAGTATACCTCCACAATCATCACAAGATATCTTATGTCCCAGAGCTGGCAATAGCAAGCCACACTCAAAGCACTCGTAAAGAACTTCACGCAAAGTTATCAACTCCTGATAGAGAGTTTATTAGATATAAATGTTCAATCCTAAAAAATTTTATATCTTCAACGGTTTACCTGATAGGAATTCTCCTTTCTCTATTCTCCTCTTTAAATCTATTGCTAATTTTCTAGTCCCAATTCTATCAGATTGGCGGGATGTGACTGGTACATTTTGTCCGTATGTATTGATTTTAAAAGTTTTAAATGTAAAGGCGTTTTGTTTGCAAATATTAACATCTTCTACTTTTAAAATCTCTCCGCTCCCAACAGTATCACACACTTCTTCAGCGGTCATTATAATTGCTTCCCTTGTCAATTTTCTTATTAATAATTTTGATCTCTTTTCTTCTTATGAAGTAAAACACACTCCTCAACATTTAAAGCAAAACAGGTTTAATCCCCTTTGTAAAAAACTGATCCCTAAATTTCCTCTTCTTTATCAATTTACACCATTTGCGCAATTTGTTTAATTTTTAACAGCTTTTAGAAATCTGGTTTTTATCTCTTCTGGTGATATTTTTATTATAGGTACATCGGCATTTTCTTTTTCAACCTTTGCAACAATTACAGTTAATTCTTTTTCTGATTTTTTGTAAGCCTCGCTAAGTTTTTTAGGAGAATCCACAACAATAACACTTTTTATTCCCGCCGCTTTTGCTAAAGCCACCAAGTCAGTTTTGCCAGCAGTGTAACTTGCTTGCCCACCCGTTGATCCATAAGATTCGTTATCAAAAATAATTAGTGTTAGATTCTTAGGTGACTGATTAGCTATTGTTACTAGGGAGCCTAAATTCATTAAAATTGATCCGTCCCCGTCCATCACCACTACACGTTTAGCAATAGATAAGGAAAGTGCCAAACCTAAACCTATGGAGGAAGCTAAACCCATCGAGCCAAGCATATAAAAATTTTCTGGCCTATCTCTAACACTATAAAGTTCTCTCGAAGGAAAACCGATATTGCAAACCACTAGTTCCTTTTCAAGTTTGTCCGCAATAATCTTAATCGCTTCTATTCTTTTCATTTTTCATCAATTCCATTCTTATCAAAAGTGCTACAGGAATTTTATTCGTATAGAATGCCTTTTTTGCATTTTGAAATGCCTTTGAGATTTGTTTCTTAGTTTTCACCGTATAATAGGGAATCCCTATAGCTTTCAGAAGGCGCGGAGTAGCCTCCCCCATTGGAATTTGCGCAGGAATCTCTTCACCTTTTCCCCCACGTTGAGCTATAAGAAGCAGAAGCGGTATTTTAAAAATTTTATTAAGGGATGCGAGAGCATTAATTGAATTGCCTAGGCCACTGTTTTGTATAATTAAAACGGGTGTTTTGCCTCCCAAATAAGCTCCCGCAGTTACGCCTACGCCCTCCTCTTCTCGGGTTACAGGCACATGCTTTATTTGTAGCGTTTCTTCAAGCATTTTAAAAAGATTTTTGAAAAGGCTACTAGGCACTGATGCAGCAAAATCAACACCGAATCTTAAAAGTTCATCGAAAATAATTTGAGAAAGCATAATGCAACTCCCACAATAAGGCTAATCAGTTAAATTTATCATAATTAGTCATCCTTCTAATTTATCTTAGCTATAATTTTAAGTTTATCATTTTTTATCGAAAATTTCTTAAAATCTGTTTCATGTGTTGTAATTTCCTCGTAAATTTTTTAGTGCTATTGTAAAACGGTATAAAGCAGTTATATTGGCAAGTACTCCAGCCAAGATTAATCCATAAATTGGAAATTTGCCATCGAACAAGTATAGAATAGAGGAAACAGAGATTATGAATAATCTTTCGGATCTACCAGCTATTCCTATATCCAAGTCGATACCAATTAATTCTCCTCTAGACCTTGTATAACTCACCATTATGAACCCTATTATCGATATAATTACCCAAAGAGGCAATGGTAATAATAAGTAAAAGTTTGTATACCCTTTCCAGAATAAGAAGCCTAGAAGTATAATAAAATCAGAGTATCTATCGATTATAGAGTCTAAAAATCCACCTTTCGCAGAAGCGGATTCTGTAATTTTAGCCAAGGTACCGTCTACACCATCTAATAAACCTGATACAAATACAAAAACTCCGTAGAGAACTGGTAAATCAAAATAAATTGCAAAGAATGCAAATAAAGAAAAGCATAGAGTAAGAATCGTAACCTGATTAGGAGAAAAGCCCAATCTTACAAAAATCTTAGCCATTTTCAGAACTATAGGTCTAAAGATACGCCGAATTCTATACTTAGAAGGCAAAAAATTATGCCCCCATTTCACATCTTTTAGCATTGAAATAATAGGTTCTTATATAACACTGCATTAAAAATGTGATTATTTTCTTCGACGACGGCATTGCCGAAAATTAATGAATTCTGAACTATTGCCTTAGAAACAATATCGCAATCATGGTTTAGAGATACAAAAGGGCCAACCTGACTTCCGGGGCCTATCTGACAATTAACTCCAAGTACAGCGGGACCTTTTATTGTAGAAGTTATATCTAGATCAATTTTAATTTCTTTGTTTAAAGGACCTCTCAATTTCTTCGAAGTCTTAACATATAAATCATTTTGAGGAGTAAGGCCCTTTTTAAGAGCAAAATTATTAGCCCGAAGAATATCAGAAATTGTGTCAATATCAAACCAAAATGTTTCAGAGACATCGATAAAACAAACTAACTGACCACATCTGATAGACAGATTTAATGCATCCAAAAGTATATTTGAACCACTTTCCAGCGTCTTATGAATATATTGAAAAATCGATTTGTTGCACAAGAGGAGACTCACACATAAATGTGGCTCTCCACCTTTGAGAAAAGGTTCACAAAAACCGGAAACTCGACCTTTTTTTAAGCGTGTAGGACAAGTATACACGGTTGTTCCGTTTTTGGATTCAGAGGTAATATCTACGGCTACTGTTACTCCTCTTCTTAGGTGGCTTTTATTTAAAGTTTGAATTGCCTTCGGATCTATTATGAAATCGGCAGGACTGACAAAAAAATCATTTGAAGAAATCTCATTCTCGGCTGCGAGTAGAGAATGTACTGGACCTAATTCATAGTTTTTTGAATGCTTGTACCTAATTGATATTCCATATTGGGATCCATCTCCCAATTGGTTTCTGATCTGATTTCCAAGGTGCCCCAATACAATTATAAAGTCTGAAATACCAGCTTTTTTATACCCCAAAATTAGGTGTTCAATTATCGGACGATTGGCTATGGGAATTAGTGGCTTAGGAATAAATTTTGAAAGAGCTCCCATGCGTTCACCTTTGCCAGCGGCGAGTATTATGGCTTCCAACTCTACGAGCCTCAAAAAGGTATAAAGAGCTTAAATTTCGATAGTAAAAAGTGACTTATTACAGTTTCCTTTCAAACGCTCATTTTTGGAGATGCCATAGGATTGAGAATCATTAAAGTAGAGCCCGAAAAACCCAATATGGAAATAATTAGAGAAGCAGGAAAATTACTTAGAGAGGGAAGATTAGTAGCTTATCCTACCGACACAGTTTATGGTTTGGGAACCAATCCATTTGACATCCATGCGGTTAAGAATCTATTGAGGGTGAAAAAGAGAGATAGAGAATTAGGTTTACCAATATTAGTATCAGACGAAATTGTGGCCAGAAGAGTAGCGGAATTTACTCCGGAGGCAGAAATACTTTCAAGAAATTTTTGGCCGGGCGCATTAACCTTGGTTCTAAAAACCAGCATCAAAATACCTAGTATTGTTACAGGAAGTAGAAAGAATATAGCTATTAGATTGCCATCCCACAAGGTTCCACAGCTACTAGCCAAATACCTAGATGGAATCTTAATTGGAACAAGCGCAAACATTTCAGGTAAACCTCCTGCACTTAATGCACATCAAGTTCAAGAACAAATTGGAAGAGATGTAGATATGATATTGGATAGTGGAGAGACTCTATGTGAAAAACCTTCAACGATTGTGGATCTAACTCAAAAACCGCCGATCATTCTTCGTGAAGGTAAAATCAGTCAACAATCTCTAAAAAAAGTCATATCATTAAAATAAGTATAATGTTATTAAATTTGATTCAATTCGAAGCTATCTTGAAGAATTTATTTCTGTAAAACTAACAGTGAGGAACGTTCTATACAATATTTTATTAAAGCTTCAATACAGGAAGTCCATTCATCTGAACCACAGATTGTTTTTAACTCAATTTCTGTAATTTGAAAAAAATTACGAATTTTCTCAAATTTATCTTTGCTATTAATCGATAAAACCGCATCATTTTCCGACCCTTTGGTGATTAACAAAATTTTTTTAAAAACCTCTTGAAGAAGATTTATATCATCACCTATTAAAATAATTCCAATATCTTTAGTCTCTGCATTCACCCCAAAATTTTTTACTGCTATACTGATCTGTCTTTGACCAGAGGTATAAAGTAAGCACTCAACAGACAAATTATTAGAAATATTTTTACCATAATTAAAAGCTTTAAGAGCGTTCAAGGCACTGAAAAAAAGATGTTCCCAAGTCGCAATTAAAGATGAATCAAAAAGTTGTAAAGTTATACCTGTTTCATTGCTAAGCTCATTAATACTACCGAGAAGGGAAGATACCTCAAATCCTTCCGTTTCCAAGCCGGAAACCGCAATAAGATAGTTCCCATTCTTAACACTTTTAATTATCATAAAAATCACTCCAAATACCAATTGAAAATACCTATGGTCAATAATAACACATAATTCAACTATTTATTACACGAGGAATACTTTTCAACAGTCTTTATCCAATCCATAAAGATTTTAATATACTTGGGATTGATTTTAGTCCGTATAAGTTCCTTTTCAATTTGTTCAGAACTTTTACCTTCCTTTTTCAACTTTCTGATAATGCTCTTAATTGTTTCAAAAACCTCCCAGGGATAAATAATCCATGCACTCGTCTTAGAAACATAATAGTCAGGAAAAACTATAGATTTTGGTTTAAAATGTAAAGTTGAAATCTTTAAATCGGACACGCCCTTATTTCTTAAATAATCTGCTGCAATTTTAAGACTTTTACCAGTATCCGCTACATCATCACATAATATCACTTTTTTACCCCTAACATCCACAGAAATATCCTGAGTTATACAAGGGCTATCCCGAGTCAAACCTAAATCCTCATAAAACTCCACTCGGATATTAGCTACCTCCTTTATATCCAAAAGATCGGAAAGAACCCGCGCAACAACCCACCCTCCACGACATATACCAACTATTAAATCAGGTCTGTAATTGTCATCAATAATTTCTTTCGCCAATTTTAACAGCAAGTCATAAATTTCATCCCAACTAAGAGCAATATATTCGATTTTATCCAATAAAAACACCATGAATCCAACTTACATCTCACTTATTAATTTTCATATAATTCAATATTTTGAAAATGCAAAGTAATTATTTATCCTATGTTGAATGTTTGCTCCTATTGAAAAAA
>NZ_JBRAKS010000085.1:0-12791 GCF_052745115.1 Candidatus Jordarchaeum sp. | reverse complement strand
TCAAAAACTCTTTACCATCCTTGTCAAGGAAAACAAAGGTCGGTAGGTTTTTATTAATTTTATATTTTTTATGGTGTTGAAATTTTTGCTTTGGTTATTATTATTTTTATGCGGGTTCCGGTTAGTTTTTCTATTTTGCTTTCTAGTTTTTGAATGTAACCGTCTATGCGGTTTATGCTTTTTTGGTGGTCGGCTTCGATTCTTGAGATTGTTGTGTGTGTGTCTTCTTTTTTTTGGTCTAGTTCTTCTACGGCGGTTTCGAGCTGTTTCTGTTTTTGGGTTAGACCCTTCTCCTTTATACGCATTGTGAGTGAATCTCTTTCGGAGGCTAATTCTAGGTATTTCTTTTTTAGGGGGATCATGGTGTCTTTGTTGCAGATTTTACTAATTTGTTCTCTTGCTTTTTTTCGTCTGCTGCCTTTGAGTCCTAGCATTTCTTCTTCTAAAATATCGTTGAGCCGAGTTAAAAGCGACTTGATTCGGGAACAGTTATTATCCTCTGAAAGGAATGAGGCTAGGGGGTTGTCCAGATAGTTTCTTAATGTGGTTAAATGCTCACTGCTAATTCGAACCGCGTCATCACTTATTAGTTTGTCTAGTTTGCGGAAGGGCTTCTCAAAGAATCGTAGTTCTCTTAGTATGGCTTCTTCGACTGATTTTAATTCTTTTTCCACGTCGGTGATGCCTCTTACCAGAGTTTTTTCCTTGAGGTTCTCTAATTCGATGTGTTTTTCTTGTTTGGCTTCCTCAAATTTGTTAAGATTTTTTGACAATTCCTTTTTTTGTTTAATAAGATCATTTATAGTTTCTTGCTCTTTTCTTATTTCTTCAACTGTGCCCGAGATGGATTCATAATCTTTAAAGTCAGAATATTTTTTTGCCAATATTTTTTGCAGGTCTTGAAATTCTTTTCCTAATCTTTTTAAGTAGAGATCTATTTCAGCGATTTCGGACTTGTAGTAGGGGGCCATTTTGGGCACCCATCTTTGTCCATATTCCCCAATTGAAATTAGGATTTTTTCTAAATAATTTTTTAAAATTTCCAAATTATTGTATGTTATCTTGTCTGGAATCACAAAATTTTGAACTGAAGAGGCGGATTTTTCTACGAAACGAGTGGCGGATTTTTGGGCGAGTTCGCTTGCTCCCTTCTCCTCCTTGCCTCCTAGACTTTGGAAAGCATCTTTGAGGTCATTTACCAGCTGTGCGATTTTTTCACACGACTTTTGCCCATCACGTTTCAATGATTCTAACTTTTTCCCGAGCTTATTCTCCAACCAATCCGATAGATTCTCTAATTGCACCTCTTCCATTAGAAGATCCTCCGTTGCCCCAATGTTAAATAATTATTAATACGAGTGAACTTAATTTGATAATGCAAATCTACCTCTTTAATGAAGTTATTTCATTTTTATATCATTTATGTTTTAGATTCTAATTGGTTAATAGTATTTGCTTAACAAGTGTTTTTATTTTTTAGCTTTACCATCTCAATAACTTTTCACTATAATAATGGAGCGATAAACAGTAAAATAAATGAAACGCAATATTATCTTAAAATATTAATAGATTTATTGTTAATCAATTATATAATATAAGTCAAAAAGTTAATCTAAAAAATTAACAAACGATGAGGATATAAGAATTTAAGGAGGATTTAAGTAAACAAATCCCTAATCAGATTAGCTTAGAGGGATATAAATGGTATGGGATGTTGCTATTGTAGGTGGTGGCTCTGCGGGTTTGTCTGCGGGAGCTATTCTTGCAAAAGACGGGTTTAAAACACTGGTTTTAGAAGAAAAATTGAGAGTTGGTGGGCGAGGCAATTCATTCGAGTATAAGAAAGGATACATTGTTGACTTTGGAATTCACGCATTAAGGCTGGCAGATGAGGGAGCGGCTGCTAAAGTTTTTGACCGGATCGGTGAAAAATTAGAGATTGTTGAGCCTGAGATACAAAAACTGTACTATAAAGAAGAATGGACGGATTTGCCACTAAGTGTCAATAAGCTTTCTACAACTCCTATATTCTCCCAAGAGGATCGGGAGGAGTTAGGACCCGCACTTACCCAGATGTTAACACTTAAACCAGAAGAATACTGGAATACTCCCGTTAGTGAATGGGCAGAAAAGAATGTAAAGAGTAAGAATCTTAAATGGTTTTTACAGGACCTTTTAACCAAACTACTTCTAGTTGCTGCAGACATGAAAGTAACAAGCACAGGGGAACTCTTTGATTTGGTTCAGATATTTGTTAAAACAGGGAAGGGAGTGGGATACGCTGTAGGAGGCTGGAAAACAATTCTAGACAGATTAACAGAAACCATAGAGGCAAGTGGGGAAGTGAGGGTAGGAACTAAAGCGGAAAAAATTATTGTGAAGAACAATGAGGTTAAAAGAGTAATCACAAAGGAGGAAGCAATAGAAGCAAATAAAGTTATAGCTGCATTTCCAGTTCAGAAACTGTTTGACTTGGTGGATGAAAAAAATTTTTCAAAGGAATTTGTAAAGAAATCTAAAAGCACTTTGCCCAGTATGGGAATATCCATTGATTATGGGTTTTCCAAAAAGGTTTCGGATTTCCACTCCTTTATGTGCGCTGATCCTTGGATGACCGCTACATTTACCTCAAATATTGATCCGAGTGTGGCTCCGGCAGGCGAACAGTTGTTAACAGTTTTTTCGGTGCAACCCCCGAGTGTGATAAAGAATTTGGAGACTGCAAAAAAGGAGTTAAGAAAAATAGAGGATACCATTTACACAATGTTTCCTGAGGCTAAAGGAAATGTAAAATGGATGAGACCAATGATACTTGACATTGTGGATGGAGCAGCCTTAACGATTACTCAATCTAGAGATAAAAGAGCAGACGTGAAAACCACGGTAAAAGGCTTGTATCTGGTCGGAGACACATGCAACGGAGAGGGGGCGGGAGGAGACATTGCCTTTAATTCTGCTAGAAGATGCGCTGACATGATTTCAAAAAGCAGTTAAATTATTTCAAACATAAAATTTCCCAACTTTTTTCATTTAGATTATTGGAGGGATTAGCAACCAGCTATTAGTTTATAATCATAGTTAGTTGCGAGAATTTTTGATCAAGTTTCAATTTTTTGAAATTTTTTAAACGGTTTGAAATCTTTAACCCAGACATCATGGGAAGTGTCAACGTTTTCATGAAGAAGTATATAATCAAGGTACTTTAAATGCTGATGTACGCAAAGCCTAACTATGTTATCAGAAATATTATCCACACCTCTAAATGTAAATAATGTTTTTAAAACTTCTAAAGGAGATTTCCAGTAATTTTCTAAACAAATGACTTTAACATTATAATTAGAACCAAGTCCTCGTTTGAGATTTTTTACAAAGCCAGCATAGATAATTACAGAATTTTTATAATTCAAACCTTTTTCTAAAATATTTCCAATTATCTTTTCTTCATATTGTTTTATAGCTTCCAATTCTTCACGAAATATAACCCGCCACTCATTTGTATCTATCTTTCCTGTTGCCCGTGATTTAAATTCTTGTAAAAGCAACCGTTCCATAAAGCCTCTTAATCTAGTATGATGGTGAAGATCTTCAAAACAGCTAATTTCAAAATCATGGCTGAGTTTTATTAAAGGTAGTTTATCAATAATAGGTTCAAGTTTGTATCTTAAAGAGTTAGCAAATGGTGTTGCTAAACCTGTTAGAGTTATATAGTCGTTCCAAAATTCTTCTTTATCTATTTGTCCTATGCTGTGGAGATTCAAGCTTTCTCCAAGCTCTTCTGGTAAGCTCAAAAAAAGGGCATCAAAATCTAGATTATCCAATAAAAAACTAGCTCGCATGCTTGACGATCTAAATCTTGAGGCTAGTATCAGAGTTATAATTGACAGAGTTCATATCTCCCAAATGCTCATTATTTATTAGAGTATGGAAGTTTTTAGGTGAGGGCAGCGACTTTTCAATAAATTTTGGGTCTAAAGGGAAATTATAATCTTTAGTTATAAAAATAATTATTTTATAAACATAATTGCGTTTCCACTTCCTTCACTATCTTAGGAAGAATCTCTCCTGCTTTTCCTTCAATTAGATAATCAGAAACAATACCCGTTAGTGGTGTTGGTTCAGCGTTTATTTCAATAACTTTAGCGCCCTGCGAATAATCTAATACTCTCGGTTGGCTATAAAATCCGAAGAGACTTGCACGGTATCCACCACGCTCCTTGGCAATCCGGGGCAACTCCGCAGCAGGATATACTACTGCAGAGGTACCAACGACTAACATGAGATCACAGTTTCTGGCTTCTTCTAGTGACCTTTCCAGAGCATGTCTAGGAATGGGTTCTTCGAATAAGACTGCGTCTGGTTTTAATACTCCTTTACAATGGTCGCAAAGTGGTGGGATTTGCCCATTACTCGCTTTTTCTAATGCTAAATCGTGAGGGAATTTTTCTCCACAAGCGATACACACAACCCTGCGAAGATTTCCGTGAAACTCTATTACATCCGTGTTTCCTGCAGCCTGATGTAAACCATCCACATTCTGAGTTACAATGCATTTTAGCTTACCCACCTCCTCTAACCTTGCAAGTGCTAGGTGTGCGGGGTTTGGCATTGGTTCTACTGCCAGAAGTAAATCAGCTAATTCGAGAGACATTTTCCAGTACTTTGCCGGATTCTGTAGGAATCTTGAATAGGTAAAATCTGCGGGGTCATACTTTGTCCATAAACCGTTCTTTCCTCTGAAATCTGGAATTCCGCTCTCAGTGGATATGCCAGCACCGGTCAAAGCTATAATTATTTTAGAATTAACAATATCCTTGGCAGCTTTTTTGATTTCTTCCTCACTATACAATTCTCTCCGCTCCGTGAATGAAAATTATGATTTGTTAGAGTATAATAAAATATTATTTCTTAAAAATGTGTCCAAAAGAGGCCTAGCGAGGACTGAGGGAAAAATTCAAGTTTACAAAATAAAAACAAAATTGAAGGATTTTATTAGAGAAAGCCCTCACGAAAAATTTAAATTATTCATCAAATCATTTGTCAATTCATAAACTTGAGCGTATGAAAGGAACTCAAGCTCTTTGCGGAGACTCCCTTTAAAATTATAATGAGGGAACCTAGGTAGGTCAGTACTGTAATGGCCATTAGGAAGCCCTATATTTTGCCTTGGAAGTAAGAAAAGGAGTATTGAAAAAGATATTTGAATCATTATGAATTAACGAAATTTTAATTTCTTGAAAAGTCTAGATAGAGGCTTAATCTATTTTAATTGGGAAGAAATGTGATTTGCAAGATTAGAATGAGGAAAGTATTTATGTTGACTAAAAATTCTATAAATGGTAATGGATACAAAATTTGTCTTGCAAGTCACTCATTTTATCCTTATGTGGGGGGAGTTTCATATTATTTATATTACCTTTCTCAAGAGTTTTTGAGGAGAAATTGTGAGGTTTATGAGGTACATTTAGGAAAACCTGAGATAGCTTCAAAAGAAATTGTAGAGGGTGTTAAAGTTTATAGAGTGGGTGTAGGTGACGCGGAGGAGGATTGGAACCGCTACTCTTCGTTTAAGGAAAAATTGTATGAACAAATACATGGATTAAGGTTAGAAGGAAAATGGGATAGAGAAGGCTATGAGGATTTTGTTAAGTTTAATAAAGCTGTAGCCTTAAAGATTATGCAGATTTGTTCGGATGAAAAAATTGATGTAGTTAATCCTCATGATTGGCAGCTTCATCTAACACCAGATTATCTAGATTTTTCAATTCCAGTGGTTTATACATGGCATGTGCCGTTCACTAATAAAATGGGTGAGGAGTTAGGAAGACAGGCTGCAGCTCGATTGAAAAAGTGTAACAAAGTAGTTTTTTCAACCTATGAGTATCTTAACCATGCAAAATTTTTAGGTGTGCCTGAGAAGAAATTGGTTTGTATCCATCCATTTGTTGAGCCCAGTAGATTTGATTTAGATGAAAAGGAAGGTTACAACTTTAAAAAGGAGAAGGGGCTTCCTTTAGATTCAGAGATAGTACTATGTGTTGCTAGGATAGATCCGGTAAAAAGCCATGAAGACCTTTTAAGAGCTTTTTCTATAATTAAAAAAGAATATCAAAATACGAAACTTGTCTGTGTGGGGAACGGTTCTTTAAGCGATGATATCCTAGGGATTAGAGAGGAAAGAAGATTAAGGATTCTAAAATTGGTGAAAGAATTAGATCTTGAAAGCGATACAATTTTTCTTGGAAACGTTGGTCACCAAGATATTCCTAAAATTTACAAAATGGCAAATGTGGTAGTTCTTCCTTCTAGGATGGAAGGTTTTGGTTTGTCACTCACTGAAGCCATGGCTTCTGAAAAACCCGTTGTCGCCTACAATGTTGGAGGAGTAGGTGTACAGATTGAAGACGGTTTCAACGGGTTCCTGGTTGAACAAGGGAATTATGCGGAATTGGCAGCGAAAACTCTTGAATTGCTTTCGAATAAGGAACTTAACAAGAGAATGGGCGAGAGAGCAAGACAAGTCGTCCAAGAGAAATTTAATGTAAGAAAAGCTGCGGAGAAGTACTTGAGCGTGTATCAAGAGGCTATTAACGGGAGGTAGATATAATGAGGATATGTCTCTTAAGCTACAGAGGAAACATGTACTGCGGCGGACAAGGCGTTTATCTCTACAATATCTCAAAGGCATTAGCAGAACTGGGAAACGAGGTCCATGTAATAGTAGGTCCACCCTATCCCTTCAAAATGGAATGGGCTACAGTACACAAAATTAAAACTCCTAGATTTAACGAAATCTCTCCGGATAGAATAACTTCAGAAAATTTATCCCCCTTAACATTTTATGAGTATATGGCTGCCAGATTTGGAAACTTTCCTGAAATAATGAGTTTTAGCATTCGAGCATTCCTCAAAGTAAAAGATTTAATAAAGGATTACCATTTCGACATTATCCACGACAACCAGTGTCTAGGATATGGACTTCTTTTAATGAAAGCACTACATGTCCCATTAATCGCTACAATACATCACCCCCTACCAATTGATAGACAAATTGCAATGTACCTGTCAGAAGATGCAAAGACGAAGGTAAAACAGATACTATTCTACCCACAATTTATGCAGAAAATAGTGGCAAAAAGAATTAACAGAATAATAACAGTTTCAGAATTTTCGGCTAATGAAATAGTTAAACACTTCAAGGTGCCCAGAAATAGGATAAGTGTTGTACACAATGGTGTGGATACAGAGTTATTCCACGTGAGTGAAAAATTGAGTAAAAATCTTGATAGTGATTATTATGATATAACTTTTGTGGGCAACTGCGAAAATCGTGTTAAGGGCCTTCCGCTCCTCCTCAAAACCCTGAAATATCTTAAAGAAGATTTAGGAATGAAAGTTAAATTAACTATAGTAGATAAGTGGAAAGAGGAGGGGATTGCGCCGCCGCTTGTCGAAAGATACGGTTTAGAGGATGATATAATATTTACGGGTTTTCTCACCTTTGAAGAATTATCGAAACGGTATGCAACAACAGATCTAATAATAATTCCTTCGCTGTTTGAAGGATTCTGCTTCCCAGCCGTTGAAGCAATGGCCTGCGGAACTCCAGTAGTAGCGTTTAAAGTGGGAGCACTTCCACAAGTAATGGAAGATGGAAAGACCGGAGTGTTGGCTGAGCCCGGCGATTGGAGAGCCATGGCGAAGGCTGTAGTAAAAATCCTAAAGGACAAAGAACTCAGAGAAAGTATGGGGAAAAGAGGTAGAGAAAGGGTGGAGAAGCTCTTCACCTGGAAAAACGCTGCGGAACAAGTTATAGAAATTTATAGGGAGATCATAAATGCTCACCGTTAAATTAAACCTTTTACAAATCTTGGATAAAGACATAGTTCTAGACGCAGGATGTGGTGCGGGTCGGCACACCATGGAAGCAAGTAAGTGGCATGATTCCAAATTCGTGGCAGTTGATAGGTCACTTAGTGAACTGAAAAGACTGAAATATGTCCTTGATCTAATGGCAGAAAAGGGAGAATTAAAGGGAAATGCGGTTCTGATTGTGGGAGATGTTCTTCAGCTTCCTTTCAAAGACGAATCTTTTACAAAAATAATTTGCACCGAAGTTTTAGAGCACTTGTACAAGGATGTAAAGGGGATAAAGGAATTAGTAAGAGTTCTGAAGAACCACGAAGAAATGGCAATTAGTGTTCCCACGCCCTATACAGAACATCTATTCGGCAATCTCTCATACGAATATTTTAGAACACCAGGAGGTCATGTCAGAATATATAAGAAGAGAGAGTTATTACAAAAACTGAGATATGGGGGTCTGAAAATATTATACATATGTAGGGAACATGCTTTCCATTCTATTTTCTGGATGTTAAAATGCTTATGCAGTCTAGAAAATCAAAACGCCTTAATTCCCGCTTTTTGGGAACAAATACTAATTTTCTCTGCACGGCTCAAATTACTTAAAAAAATCGAAAATTTCTGGAATAACCTCTTCCCAAAAAGTATAGTAATCTATACACGAAAGGAAGTATAGACCTTAGGCGTAATTATTTTTCATTCAGAAATGGTGCGAAAAAGTTTAAAATCCTTCAGAAATACTACCGAAAAACGCAAAAACTGTGATAAAAGACGCTTGAAAACGGAAAAAAAATCCGGAAGTATTAATTACGCCTAAGGTCTTATAAACCAAAAATTCAATCCTGAAAGATTTCGTTCAGAAATTTTACATTTAAATATTGGAGAAACCAAATTTGAGAGTAAATAATATTTCAAGAAAAAATATCTTGTGAGAGGACGATGAAAACAAGATGGGCCCGTCTACAGACAAAAAAATAGACGATAAAAACTTCTGGAAGATTTGGTTTAAAGCAGTACACAAAAGTTACATACCACATAGTCACATTGTTCAACAGATACTCGGTCAACTCAATTACAATATAAAGGGATTCAAAATTTTAGAGATTGGGGCCGGAACAGGCAGAGACAGTTGGCTCTTAGCAAAATATGGAGCCCAATCCTACGCCCTAGATTATGCAACAACAAGAATGATCAAAAAAAAGTTCTATTCTGATAATCTACCATTAATCTGCATTCAAGCAGATGGAGAAAATTTACCATTTAAAGATAAATTCTTCAATCTTGTATTTTCTCAAGGTTTAATTGAACATTACCAAAATCCTAGTAAACTAATTGAGGAACAAATCCGCGTGCTTAAAAACCAAGGATACTTGGTGATTGACACCCCCCAAACATATTCACTTTATAATATATACAAAACTGCTTTAATCCATCTTGAAAATTGGCCCATGGTTTGGGAGAGAAGTTATTCCGTTCGAGACATGAAAAAAATTAGTAGTAAATATGCCCTCAAACTTGTTAAGCTAACAGGATGGGATGTCTGGCCTCTATTAATTCGAACCCTTCACAAAACTGAAATTAGAAAAAAGAAAATCTTCCCAAAAAAATTGAGACAATTAATAGAGATGCAATGGAGGAGATATGAAAACAGCAAACCCGCAGCATACACAGCAATGAATATAACAGCAATATTTCAGAAAATATGAGATCAAATCACGAAAATTACGGCATTTTTAAATATCAGTCATTGCCAATTGAATAATCAGTTTACTTCGGAGCAGGGTGTTGAAATTGGGTTATATTAAAAAATTTTTTAAGCCTTACATTGATGAAGCCCAAGTTTATAGTCCAGGAGGAGTTTTAAGACTTCTTTATCAGCAGCGCCAAGACTGGATAAGAATGATGTCTAACGAAAGCCCTTTTGAACCTTCTCCCCGAGTCCTAGAGGCAGTAGAAGAAGCGATTCACAAAGCAGGATGGTATTACGATTCAGATTTTGTAGAACTTAGAGAAGCAATTGCGAATTATATAGGATTTGAGGCAGAGAGAATTCTAGTAGGGAATGGGAGCACAGAGATCCTAGATATGATTTTTAGAGGATTCATTAATCCAGGTGATGAGGTTATTCTCTCAGATCCTACTTATCCTCTTTACCCAATAAGAATTGAGGTTGCAGGTGGCAAAAACGTTATCGTTCCTAAAATCCTACCAGAATACTATTGGGATATTAAAGGAATAATCAAATCTATAACGCCACGAACTAAAATCATTATCATAGACAGTCCTAACAATCCAGTAGGTAACACAATAGCTGAAGAAGATTTAAAGAAACTTTTAGAACAAAATGTTCTTGTTGTCTTAGATGAGGCTTATGGTGAATTCGCAGACAAACCACTAACTCATCTTGCTAAAAAATATGAAAATATTATAGTCACCAGAACACTTTCAAAAGCCTTCGGTCTGGCAGCTTTAAGAATTGGATACACCATCGCAACACCAGAAATAATAAACTATCTAACAAAAATAAAAATTCCATTCAATGTAAACTACATCGCTGTACAAGCAGCCATAGCCGCGTTAAGCGATAAAGAATACCTAAAAAGAGTAAAAAATGATATAGCAAGGGGCAGAGAATACCTTCACAAAGAAATCTCAGCCATAGACGGACTAGAAGCATTTCCCTCACAAGCAAACTTCGTTCTAGTGAAAATTACAAAACCAGGTGTTACGGGAACAGACATAGAATGGAAGCTCGCAGATAAACTGGTTCTGACAAGAAAATATACCGGTAAAGCAGGGCTTATAGGAGAATATACACGAATAACAGTACGCAGCATGGATGAAAACCGCAGATGCGTAGAAGCTCTGCGAAAAATAATGAGAGAGTATTAACCTACAGATTTTCAGGAAATATTTCACTTAAAATGAGTCAAACAATTTCTTTTTTATTCCACAAATAGAATAATAACATATTATTCCTTAGAGAACCTTCTTAATATTTGACCATATTGAACTAATCGTGCAAGAGCTTTTGCTCCTCTTTCTGGAGTTGGATAAACTGGTACTCCCCCCTTTTCAAGTTTAGCTATGTCTTCCTCATATGAATTCTTCGGCCCGTTTAGCACCACTACAATCGGCTTTCTGTATTTTTTACTAAAGTCAATAAGTTCCTCTGATGGAAATCCCATCATTGGGAACCATAATTGAAAGTATATCAAAGCATCGATATTTTCATCTTCAAGACAGATTCTCGCTGCCTCTACCCTTCCCCAAGGGAGGGGTGCAAATGCCAGGTCAACGGGATTAGTTCTTATGGTATAAGGAGGTAGAAGCTCCTCAATTCTTTTATTGGTTTCATCTGTAAATGAAGGCAAAATTAGTCCATTCATGGCACATGAATCGGATAAAACTAAACCAGCTCCGGCCTGTTGGCTGAGTACAGCGATCCTGTTACCGGTAGGAGCCGGTTGAAGGGCTAGCGCTTTAGCTGCGTCTAAAAGCTCAATTGGATTATCAACAGAGATGATACCTGCTTGTTTAAACATGGAGTCATACAGCTTATAATCTCCAGCTAATGAGCCTGTGTGCGAAAAAGCGGCCTTATTTACGTCTGTTTTTCCCACTTTATAAGCAACTATAGGTTTTTTCTTTACCACTTTTTTTGCGACTTCCATAAATCTTCTAGCATCGTTAAGTCCTTCTATGTGTATAGCTATTACATCAGTCTCATCATCGTATAATAGGTACTCTAAAATTTCTGGAAAATCAACATTAACTCGGTTACCTAGACTTGCTATTTTGCTTATGCCGATATTGTCATCTAAAGCCATATTACCTAATATTGATGAAATTCCACCACTCTGGCAGAAAACAGCTATTTTACCCTTCTTCAAGCAGGCAAATAACGGATTGAAGGAAGCATTTAAGCCTTTGTGAATATTTGCAAAACCAAGCGTGTTAGGACCTATTATTTTGATCCCCGCCTTGTTTGCGATTGACGCCATTTCTTTCTGTAGTTTTTCACCTTCAGAACCAATTTCCTTGAAAAGAGCAGTAATTATTGAAGCACCTTTTACGCCTTTCTGGGCACATTCTCTCAAAATACCCGGTACTAGTTTAGCGGGAACAACTATAACCGCTAAATCAACATTCTCAGGAACGTCCAGTATTGAAGGATACACCTTTCTTCCTTCTAGTTCCGTAAAATGAGGGTTAACTAAAAATACTTTACCCTTGTAGTTTAACATAGAAATCATAGCGTAGTAGCCGAGTTTCGTAAAATCAGAGGTTGCACCAATAACTGCCACGGAATCGGCGTAAAAGAGCTTTCGATATTCTTCTAAGATTTTATTTTTCATTATACCAGCTTCCGCTTTTAATCGCTTAATGCGGTACGTATCAATTTCCATTTTTAGGATACGGTTGAAACACAGTAACAGGGCTTCTATTTCTTTAAATAAATTACTTTATTATTTTTTAAGGGCATTTGTTAATACTGCGAGTTAGCAACTTACATTCACGAAAAAAGGTATTCTTCCTTTTTTTATCTTTCTCAATGATTTGATTTAAAAAACTAAAACAGTATGAATGCCCAATTTTTTATGCCAAATATTCTTTAAATCCACCAAACTGAGATAAATTATTTGATTTTTTTAAAAGCGAGTTTATTAAGTTTGAGTTTTTAAACTAGAATATTTTTTGATATAGAAATAGGGTAAAATATTTATTTTATTTATTCACCGGTTGAAAATTCAGTGACACCAACAGAAAATATCAGTCAAGCTAATTTAGTAGAAATTGATTTTTTTCCTCAAGAAGTTGATGGATTTAGGGTGGTTTATGATAAATTTGAGAGTAGTTCTAATCATTTGATTGTTACTTTTTATAATGGAGAAATGAAAGTTTTAAAAGCAAGAATTAGTTATTTT
>NZ_JBRAKS010000084.1:0-12874 GCF_052745115.1 Candidatus Jordarchaeum sp. | reverse complement strand
AGTTGATGAGGTAGACCTGGTTTCGGGAATGCTTGTATTCCATCTGTTGATACCAGTATATCTGTCAACACATCAGCCTATAAACTTTTTGACGGTTCATCCCCAAGACTAAAGTCTGGGGCTTTCCCGCCAAAGATTCCTGTAAAGAGGGATATAATCCCAGTAGAGGTAGACTAAAAAGATTTTTTGACAGGTTGATTATTTATAACTTAGGGGATGCGGTTCTCATAGCGGACAGGTGGTTCACGAAGTATGGATTTTGGGCAATTCTCGTATTGAGGTTGATTCCATTTATGATTACGAGCGCTATTACTTATGGTGCAGGTCTGACTAATATAAAGTTTAAATCATATATTGTTCCCACTGTTCTTGGTGGACTCCCCCGAGCCTTCTTGTTATGCTATCTTGGAGCCCAGCTCTTAATGTATCTAAACTACGCAACTTTCGGTAATCCATATACTTGGTTCTTCATCATAATGGCTTTAATAGTCGTACTCATAGTAGCGGTTTACGAGTTCCTTATTAAAAGAAAATACCTCAAACAGCAAGTTAAAATAAATGGAGAGCAGGCAGAGTAAGCGAATTTCATACCAATCTTTCTATACTTTTTATACTCTTTAATAAGAGAGATGGCAACACTCTTCTAAGCTTACTACTTTAGTTATGGTAACTAATCCGAATAGGCTCACTTATTTTGTTCCATTTCTCCAGATTCGGTTGAAGCCTTTTGCAGGGCTGCTGCGTGTACTATGTCGTAGGCTTTTGATAGGAGGAAAGTAATATTGTGCCCTTCTATTGTGAAGGGGGATTCTCCGAGTCTTTTGAGAACGGCTTTGTCAACAATAATATTATTTGTGGCAAGACTCACAGCAAAAGTGTCCAACGGTTCTCCAAGCTGCCAGAACGTGTGGATAAATTCTTCAAGTGGGGGACCCGCGTCTCTTTCTGCTAAAGCAGATTTTACCTCAGAGGCGCTTTCTTGTGGTAGTGTTTCTACCCGTTTTTTCCGGAGCACCTCAATGATCTCCTCTTTTGTCCGTCCCCGTAGTTTGAATATTAGAAACGGGTCCTCGTCGAAACTTTCCGCTAACAAGTAATAGACGGCGGCGATGTGCTTACAGGGATTAGCCGTGTCGGGGCATGAGCAGTTGGTTTTAAGCTCACCATGTGAGGTTGGGAAAAGCGATATTTTAACTTCGTGAAATGCTTCTTCAATGTTTTTAGGCATCTCGCCGGAAAGCAGCTTGGCTGCGAATATGGCTTGTGAAGCCATGGCATCAATCACCTTATCCCAGTCTTGGCCTGAAAGTGGTTGCAGTTGAATTGTCACATCGTAGGGTTTGGGTCGTGAGCCTTGAACCTTGGCTTTGACAACGCCGGGCTTAACGTCGATGGAGATTACTTGTCCTCTGCGGGCGTAGCTACGACCACGCTCAAGCCTCGTCCCTATTCCAAAGGATTCTAGAACTCCAACCCAGCGCTTAGACCACCAAGTTTCACCAATATCTCCTCGCTGGCTCTTAGCCCGTATACCATCCTCCACCGGTATCGGCGATGAACGATAATACCCGTAATTATAACCGTCATAATATGGGGAATATCTTCTTCTTCGTCCCATGATTTACTCCCCCACCGTCTCGCGGTTAAGGGCGAACAACTCTTTAAGCTGTTCTGTTGACAGCTCTGTAAGCCAGCTTTCACCGGCGCCAACGATAAGGTTGGCGAGTTCCCTTTTCTGCTCAATCATCTGGTCTATGCGTTCTTCCAAGGTTCCTACACAAACGAACTTGTGTACCTGTACATTTCTCTTTTGCCCTATGCGGAAGGCTCTGTCGGTGGCTTGGTTCTCCACTGCGGGGTTCCACCATCTATCGAAGTGGAAGACACGGTTGGCAGCAGTTAGGTTGAGCCCCAGTCCACCAGCCTTAATTGAGAGGATGAAAAGTGGCGATCCATGTTTTTCGTCTTGGAACCGCTGAATCATGACCTCACGCTGCTTTTTAGGCGTACCGCCGTGTAGAAAAAGTGCTTCGCATTCTAGTGTTTCTTGGAGATGGTTGCGGAGCATTGTACCCATTTCTGCGAATTGGGTGAAAATTAGTGACTTGTCTCCTTCGGCTAGGGCTTCTTCAAGCATCTCTTCTAGGCGTGCAAGTTTTCCTGAGCGGCGTGGTAGTTTGCTACCGTCGTGGAGGAACTGTGCAGGGTGGTTGCATACTTGTTTGAGCTTCATTAGTGTAGACAGCACTAGTCCCTTACGTTGGATTCCCTCTGAGGTTTCGATTTTCTCCATCATCTCCTCAACCACCGCTTCGTAAAGTGTAGCCTGTTCCCGGGTGAGGTTGCAGAATACTTTCATCTCCATCTTTTCTGGGAGGTCTTTGATAATCGTTTTGTCGGTTTTTAATCGGCGTAGGATAAAAGGTTGGACTAACCGTTTGAGCGCTTCTGCACGGTGCGGGTTACGGTATTTCTCTATGGGTATGGCGAACTTGGTGTGGAAATCCTTTACTGTTCCTAGGTATCCCTTATTGAGAAAGTCCATAATAGACCAGAGTTCGGATAGTCTGTTCTCCACGGGCGTGCCGGTAAGGGCAATTTTGTGCTTGGCGGCGAGCCTTTTTATTGCCTGCGTCTGTTTAGCCGCTTGGTTTTTGATGTTCTGAGCCTCATCTAGAACGATGCACTCCCACTCGATTCTGGAGAGGGTTTCCTCATCGCGATGTGTTAGAGAATAAGTGGTGATGACGGCATCATGTCTTCTAGCTTCTTCCTCAAAGTCTCGGCCAGAGAGTCTATCTACGCCGTGGTGAACCATAACCTTGAGGGACGGCCCGAAGCGTTGGAGTTCTCTGTGCCAATTGCCCACGATAGACATTGGACATATAATTAGTGTAGGGCTGCGTTTGGGATTACTCTGTTCGCCGTTGTTTTCGTGTAGCATGAGGGCTATGAGTTGTATTGTTTTGCCAAGACCCATGTCGTCTGCTAGACACGCTCCGAGTCCGAACTGTTTGAGGAAGGCAAGCCATGAAACTCCCCTGAGCTGGTAGGGGCGGAGTTCTCCCCTGAATGTTGGAGGGGTTTCAATCGTGGAGAGTTCGGTGTGGTTAGAGAGTTTGTCTAGAAAGTCTTTAACCCAACCGTCGCCCTCTATATTAATCACTGGAAGGCCTACTTCAGACTCTTCTTGTCCCAGTCCGATGCGTAGGGCTTCCCCCAGTGTCATTTCGCCACTACCGCGCTTTTTCTTGAAGTATGCGATGGCTTTTTCAATCTCCTCGGGGCGTAGTTCAACCCATTGTCCGCGAACTCTAACTAGGGGGATTTTCAGGTTTACTAATTCCTCGAATTCTTTGAGTGAGAGTGTTTCGTCTCCGAGGGAGATCTTCCAATCGTAGGATAAAATGGAGTTCATGCCTAGGATCCCTGAGCCTATTTTGGGATCTGACCCTTTTTTCAACGTTAGTTTAACTCCGAGGCGTGCTGCTGGCTTCTGCCACCAGGATGGTAGGAGTACTCCAAATCCACTCTGCTTTAAAAGAGGGGCGTACTGGCGTAGAAAGGCGTAAGCCTGATTACTGCTCAGTTTCAGTTCCATTGGGTGAGCTGTTTTTAGGCTTTCTTCAATCGTTGGGAATAAGCGTGAGGCCTTGCCGAGGTCTGTGAGGAGGCGTTCCTGAGGATTTTCAAATTTACGTTTGAGGAATGTGAGGACTTTTGAGCGTTCTCTCCAAACTTTCTCCGCAGGAACTAGGAGACTTTGATCGTCCCTAGCTTGGAGATGGAAACTGATTCGCCACTCGGAATCCCTTTCACCGTCTTCACTAGGCGGTTCAAGCTTGAAACATGTGCAAAACGGGGCATTCGGATCTACGAGTTGACTCTGACCGAGCCACGATTGTATATCCCTGGAGAAGGCTTTCAGTTTTTCTGTAGGCGCGGTAAGCTTTGGGTCTTCAGATGAGAGCGCTTGCAGCCATTGTTCTGGTAACGAGACCTCTTCTGAGCGACGCTTGCGAGGGGGAAGGAATTTTGATGAAGATAGGTTTCCCCGTACAAAGGCGTCGACGGTTTGGTTCAGAAAATCTGAGATGATATCCCATGATGTTTTGTCTCCTTCGGGTGCTCGGCAGATTGGGGGCATGGCTTTTGACAGCAGGTTCATTCGTTCAATGTCTTCTTCTGCAAGCCTCACCTCCCAGGCCGCTTTGAAAACGGTGTTTCCATTATGTTGGATCTCCTGTATTGTTGGTGCGAATCTCTGGTTGGTGATGATTTCAAGTGAGAATTTTGCTACTTCTGCCCAGAAACGCAGTGAACTACCGAAAGCTACTCCGCGAGGAGGATGGGTGAGTAGTGAGAGGAGGAAGTCCAAGGTGAGACTGGGGTCGAGGGTTATGGTGTTAATATTCCACGGTGTCAGCTTGGTTGCCTTTTCATAAATGTGTTCTTCTCCCAAAATTAGCTCAGGCGAAGGCAGAGGCGCCTTTAATGTGGATGGTAAGGGAATTGTCAAGGTTCCGATGCTGGTTCTTTCAGCGATCAGGCTTCCTGCCAGTTCCCCTATGGTTTCCATGAGCGAGTTGCTGGCAAGTGTAAAGGGGTGTTGTGGGGTTTTTTTTCTTTTGGTTTGCGCTTCTTTGTCTCGGGGTGAGGATGTTACTGGGTTGGATGACTCTGCCCAGATATGGAGTTTGCTTGGGGCGAGAGCATACCAGATTGCATGTAAAACAATCAATTGTTTTCACCCTTTTTCTGCGAGGTTATTTTAAATGGTAGACCGCTTCTTTTTTGGCTGAATGGTTCATTCTCTCAAAGGTCATTTAAATGGTTTCATGGAATCCTTTGAGCAGCCCGGGGGTGGTTACGCGTTCTCTTTCAGTGCAGACCTTCTGCCCAGAAATAACCGCATCTATATCTCCTGCAAGAACATTTCAATTAGATAAGTTTTTTTGAGTTTTATAATTTTTTTGATGTGGTCAGTATTTGAACTGAAATTTTTGGGTAGTGCTATCGGGGTAATTTTGTAAAAAATGCACATATGCAGATAAGATTTAGAGAAATTTTTGAATCATTTTGATTGTAAAGAAAAGCTCCTTCAACGAAAAGGAGACATAAAAAGGCAGATCATACACTCAGTTTGATTCAAAAACTTTTCTAAGCCACCATCAGAGTCAGAAGGCGCCACTTGCTAGTACCAAAATTCACAGTATAAAACCAATGGGTGTTAAAAATTAGGTGGCAGAATGGGGCTCCTCAGGATTTACGTTGCAAAATAGCGGTGGACTTTTATTAGGTTATCGAATGAAACACCTCTAGGAATAAATCTTAGGTTATTCGGTTAGGGTATAGTATTTGCATTTGGTTACAAATCTTGATTTCTGCGCGATGGGGCAATGATTACCGTGGAATTGATAAATACAATCATCACAAAGCTCGTCTGCTGACATGATTCTTTTTTCATATTTTTTGAGAAAAGTTAGCGTCTCACCGCTGATGATATCGATTATTACACGATTTTTTTCCAGAAAAAAACGTCCTTAAGGAGTCCTTTCCGATTCAGAGTTTCAAAAAGAGTAGCTAATTCCGGTGAATCCACATTACCCTCATCACTAAACTTATGATACCTTTTACGCTTAGTCATTGTTGTATCTACCATCCCGTTAATGGCTTCCGCATTTTTTTTAGGTGAGCAGGCCTTATATTTTTTGTTTTTTCGCTTTTCAGTATTTCAACTCCGTGCAGTTAAATCCCACAGATAAAGCACCGGAGCCTTCTTGCTCAAATCTTTTGTAATATAGCAATTTTTTGACAGTTCCAAATTCAGACTCTCCAATCTATCCTGCTCGTTCAAAGCGGGTTGCACTTTCAAATTACACAAACCCTTTTGGCAGTGTTAAAGACATTGTTAACTCCGTGTTACCTATTGTGTGTTGTATGGTTTTCGGCTTGTTCAACTTTTTTGGTGCTTTAACCGAGAACGTATTCACCTTTAAAACGCGGTCTTTGGGCTTCTATTGAAACTTTTTTCAACACACCTCAAACCTGCACACGACAAGCAACACTAGGTTAATTATGCCTGTTATATTACAAAGGGTTCACATATTTAAGTGGGGTGGGAACAATTTGAATCACAGGTTTTTTATGTGTAGGAGAAGGGTATAGAGAATTTTTCTATTAGAGAGATTTGAGTTGTAAATTGTTTTAGTTACCGGTTTATGTTATTTTGATTTGTGTATTGTTTTCTAGGTGTAGTTCACTTTCACCTCTGGCACTTATCTTGACGTAGGCACCCCTAATGCTAATTTTTTGACCGCTTTGCGCTTTGCTGAGGGTTTCTGCCTTTTCTCCCCAAGCTACCGCAGCTATGCTTCCAGTTTCATCTGTGAGCTGGAAGTGTATTACAGAGGATGTAGAGCCATCCTGCCTCTGAAATTCCCTCAGTTCCCCTAGTTCTTGGATTGTGGCTTCTAGAGCTACACCGGTCATATGGGGTCTTATTTCTTTAATGGTTTTAGGTTCTGTGCTGAGCGGTGGAAACAGGCCTTTGGGGATGTCTAGAGGATTTATCTCTATAATCGCCCGGCGTCCAACATTAATGGTAAGCCCGTACTGATCCTCCCGAGTATAAGCGTTACGAATGCGGATGAGATCTCCGGGTTTCACTCTACCAATAGTTTCGGCGTGTTTGTCCCAGAGCGAGACTCGAGCCCAGTTCTCACCGTCTGTCATGTAGATGTCCGCCACCACTCCAGTTTCTCCGGAGGGACGGGTGAACAATCTGAGAGGTGTGACATCCGCTACTCGGCCTTGAACATCGAAGGAGTCCATTCGATGCCGGATCTCTGACAAGGGTACTGGTTTGGGTGTGGGTTTGGTGAAGGCTTTCTCTAGGGTTTTTATCTGGGTGGCTTTTCCCACATGCACCTCTACCTCACCTGCGGAGCCCTCACGGGTGTACCCGCTAATTATTTGTATGCGGTCTCCCACTGAGTATCGGGAGGCTTTGGGTGCTTGTTCATCCCAGAAAACTACCCGCACTATAGCTTCTTCATCATCGGTAAGTCTCAGGGTAGCTATGCGTCCCTGTGAGCCGTCGGGCCGAGCGAATGCTCTTGCCGGCGAAACTTCAATCACTAGGCCTTCTATGGTTACATCGGGCATGCCTACCTCGAGCTCTGTGAACGGGATTGATTCCATGGCGGGTTTGGGGAAGTTTTCAGGCTTGAGGTCTGGAGGGTTTATGACGACCTTGCCTAGTCGGCCTACGTGTAGTTCCAGGTCCCCGTAGAGTCCTTTTCGAGTGAAGCCCCTAATGATACGTAGGAGGTCACCCTTATGTATTTTTCCTTTCTCAACTGGGTCGCTTTGCTCTTCCCAGAGGACTAGACGTGTTTCTCCGGTGTTGTCCGCGATTCTCAAGCTGGCCATTTGCCCCGTGGAACCGGATTGTCTCTCGAAACGTTTTACTCTGAGGATTTCCATTACTATACCGTCTACCATTGAAACGCTGGTCATGCCTTCCTCAAGGTCTTTGATCAGGATTTTCTTTTCGGGCTTTTCAATTTCAGGTTCTCTTATTTCCACGTTTAAATCCACGGCTACCAGAACTACGGCCCCCTCTTCGGTTGCTAGGGGACCTAGCAAATCCTTCTTTTCCTGTACCCGTTTCTCCACTTCCTCCCGGGAAGTGCCGGTCTGCTCAATGATAATATTTTTAATCCTTTCAGGGTCCAAGGTATTTAACACCTATGTTTCTGCTAGTAGTTAATATTTTGATAGTTTATAGAATTTAGACCCATATAAAACTATATGCCTTGAATAGTGGAAACGTGGCAATTTATGTTATGGGAATGTCTGTGACTATCTGTGGCTTCTCGGGAACACTTTTTGCGAAGGATTTCCTAGTTGCTTTCGTTTGAGGTAACAGGTTTACCTCATTTCAGTTCGATTATTTTTGGGAACGCTTGTGCATTGGTTTGGACTCGATTTGTGGTTTAGGGGGTTTGAGTGTTGTTTGCTTTTAGAGTTTTCGGATGTTCTATTTTTTGGGTTGCTCCCATCCCGCTGGTTCTTTTAGCCCCAGTGTTAGCTGTTGTCGCATACCTCGTTAACACATTTATCCAGGATGCGTATCCCTCAGTGCTGTTTAGAAGGTATTCGAGGGTCCCTGTGAATCCAGCTAATCTGCGGAGTTTTCCAACGTCGATTTCCCTTGTTTGGAGACGGTATTTCCTTATGTAGACATGTTCCTCCACCCATTTGTGAAGCTCATCGGTGTCCACCCGTATTTGAGGCGGAGCATTTTTATTCCAGAGCTGGGCCAGGCTCCCATACAGGTATCGGGGATCCGGGAAGAGCAGGGGGAAATCTCTCGCTCTGATTGTGAATTGGGTGGGCGAGGTGAATCTCATGGTTACTATTTCTTCGGGTTGGGCGGTTTTCACCAACTCCTCATACGTTGTTCTTTTAAGCTCTATTCTTACTGGTGTGAAGGGGGTTTCTCCTAGCTTGATTTCCGGTCTGCTTTCCAAGATTTTTTGGAAGGTTTTTTCTCCGATGTGGTCTTGTAGGAAGCCCGCGTGGAATCTCACGTGGTCTCCGGGGCGTATCCACCACAGGTTTTCGCGTATACTCATTGGCTGCGCTACTGGCTTGGCGGGCGTTACACTGTAGGGTCTCTGCTGGTGGGGCTCATGCAGCCTTTGAGCCAGTTCCGGGTCCGCATTTCTAATAAGGGCTAGTAAGGTGCCCCTCACCAGGTGTCCGGTGAAGGGTTTCACTCTACCAGAATCAGTCGCAACCATTTCGATCCAGAGGTCAATTAAGTCCTTTTCCCTCCACAATTTTTATACATATAAAATTAAATGAATCTTTTCTTTTATTCTATTCTCTTTGTTTGATTCTCTTTTTTTACTATTATCTTTGGATTTTTTAGTTTCAAAAATAGTTTTATCACGCCTATTTTTCAGTTTTTCTGTCCCCCTATTCTAGAGCATGAGAGCGAAAGTGGCCCGTTTGGTAGCGGTGCAACTTTCAGCGATGAGAATGATTCGATTCCTTCAATTATAAGGCACCATATATAATCACATGAGAAGTGTTGTAAGTGTCCTTTTTAAAATATAGTTGAACTATTCTCCACCCTCCCGCTTCATAAAATTTATAAAGTAATTTACGAATTTTTTGTTTAGGTAAGGGTTTTGGAAATCGATTGTGGGCTACACCACCAAACATAAAGCTAGCAAGATAGTAATAACATAAAGCTAGTAAGATAGCAATCTGATTTTAAACTTCTGTGAACTCCCTCTAATGCTTGTGCAACTACAAACCCTACCGACCGAAAAAATACTCTCTTTCAGAAAAAGTAAGGAGAAACCTATATGTCAGGAAGTAACTCAAAAAATGTGTCCTCTACTAGCGGGAAAAAGATTTTGGCTATCGCAGTCATCGTAATTATTGTGCTAAGCGGAATTGCCGGATACATTATAGTTTCCCAAAATCGCCAAACCCAAAATTCCAACCTAATACTAGGATTAAGTATGCTAAGTTTATTATCACCTCCAGCACCCGTAGGACTACAACTATTATGGAGCTACGATGCCGACCACCCCACAAAGGCAATTTCAATCTCTCCAGATGGAAACTACATAGCAGTAGTTTGCAAAAATAAAAACGACGACATACTCTTATTCCTAACAAGCAAGGAGGAATTACTATGGAATAAAAGCTACACCAAGCTTTTCCCCACATATTCTTATGGATCCATAAATAATGTTTCAGTTTCTAACAATGGTTATTACATTGCAGTCAGCTCATGTAACAAAACGCACCTGATATATGGAAATAGTACAGAAATCTGGACCTGGGACAACAGTGAGGGCGATAACTATGCCGCCATCTCAGATAATGGAAATTACATAGCAGTAGCCAGTCAACAAGGTAAGATTCATTTACTTGATAGTTCCGGGAACATACTTTGGAATTACACCACCAGTAATCATATTGCTATGGTCAGCGTGTCGATATCCTGGAATGGAACCTATATTGCTGCGGGAGATGGTCGGGGTTACGTTTACCTCCGCGACAAGGATAACAACACTATTCTTGAGGAGCAGATTCGATACTTTGGAAACATTAGGGCGTGTCTTACGCCGCAGGGAGATTATATAGGTGTCGGTTTCTACGAGTTTGACTATTTTGGTCTCCTAAACAGTAGTGGAGACTGGGTTCTAAACTGGACATCCGCAATTCAGCTTAACGCAATTGCTATGCCTCCGGGAGGAGAACTCCTATATCTAGCAATTGGACGAGACATAAAAGTGTACAATGCGGTTCAAGAAACATATACTGGATGGTTGTATGTGGGAGAAAATGTGGTTTGCATAGATACAAACTCAGACGGAAGTTACATAGTTGCAGGTTCTGGCAATCAAATCCATCTCCTTCAAATAATCTAACACTAAAGCAATTCCACCCGCCTCACTCAGCCCAAAAAACCGATCACACAGTAATACACAATAATCCTATAATCCCCCTATTATTTTCCTAATTTTTTTATTTTAAAATCGTATTTGTGGGCTTGTGGGCTAAAACTCGCTTGAGGTATGCCGATTTAAGAAGGGGAAGATACGTTGGATGCGTCTAAGAGGATTTTTTTAGCTTTTTGCGACTGTGTAAATGAGTACATTTTTATGTGTAACAAACTTGGAGAGATTTTTGATTTTGAAAGCGATGTTCGTTTTTACTTCGTAATTTGTGAAGTTTTTAAGATATAGAGTTTTATAGGGCGACTGTTGCAAAGTTTCTGATAGAGTTATTTTAAGAGGTAGTAACATAGTTTCGATGGGTTTTAAAAAACCGGTGCCCATCATAAAGGTTTTCAGCTTGTTAAGCACAAGCCACTTATATGTTGAAGATATTCTTCTTTCGACCGAGGAATATACTAACACCTTTCAATTTCTATGACCGGAGAACTGCTTTTGCAAGATAATTTCGAACATTCAGCGTGAGAGGGTAGTCACCCCCTTAACTGTTGATACTCGCAGGTATCTGTGTTAGTATCTCCTCTATGCTGAAGATGTGGTCTGTCAGTCCAGCAGCCATAGCAGGCGTTCTTTTCTCCCATTTCCTCCCCGGTTCCTCTGACCGGACTCTAAGTGCCTTATGCGGGCGACAGAAATTATATACTATGTCTGTCCAGGCACATGCTGCATCCAAAGCCTCCACAGTCTTTGCGTACCCCCTGGGTCTTCCTGGTTAGCCGCCAGTTGTGGCACCGTGCGGTACCGTTATCCCTTTCTATGTGGGAGGTGCTTATATTCCCTCCCAGGTTCCTCTTAACCTCTTCCTCCTCACCAAAGATTACCCTTTCCTCCACCAGCACCAATTTTCCTCCCCTGCGCTGTTTCACTACTTGACCATAACGCAGACCCTCTGGCGGTAGCTTCGCAGTTGGAGGGCAGCCTCTTCCCTCATAAGGAGCCGTCTTTCCATAGACTTCCAGTAGAGCCTTCTGGTAATGGGGTAATCCATCGCTGGAGAAGGGAGGGATTCCTCCCTCTTTACCTCTGATTTCTCGATTCTTCACCTTTCCTAGCAGCTCTTCAGCCTCCTTCTCTCCTCTTTTCCCGAATAACTCGGGCTATCCTGAGCCTGGAAGGCATGGCTAAGGCTCTCCAACACCAGAATGTCCCGGTTTTGTCGGTTTCCGGATACCCTTTTTTTCCCCTTTGTTTTTCACGTAGCTCCACAGCTCGTCTAGTTCTACGCGGGTGACTCGGAAGTTGCGGAGTAGGATTTCTTCAACTGCTTCGGCGTGTTCGCTGGCGCGCTGTATCCACCGTAGTACGGTTTCCACCTTGATTTTTTTGGCTTCGGCTATTGCTTCTGGTGGTGCTCCCATAGCTACTGCTGCTAGGGCTTCTATGATGTCCGCCCAGTTGGTTTTAAGGAGGTAGAAGGGGGTTCCCCTGGTTGCGGTGAACGTTTTGCCGCAGGTTCTGCAGAGGTAGCGTTGTCGTCCGCCATCAGTGTGTCCGTACTTGATGATGTTCCCCGTTTTTGTCTTCCCAAAGTCGGGGCATGCCTCATTGGGGCAGGTTCTGTCTTTTTCCAGTAGTTGTTGAACCTGACGTGTGGTTTGTTCTCGATCTCTAACCATAGGCTATTATAAGTCAGTTCTTATATATAAACCAACAGAATTAGGGGAAACTACCCGATTTTTTTATTTAGGAGAATTTTTGTGGGTTTTGCTTGGTTTTTTTGTTGTTTGGGGTGTTTTGCGGTTTTTTCGCTTTTTTAGAGTCTCCTTAATTTCTGGTAGAAGTGATGTGGTGTTCAGGTTTTATTTTTTTAGTTTTTTGTTTGATTTTTTAGTTTATGCTGTCTTTATAGTGGTTATGAGTTTTTTGTTCGCTGAGGTTTTTGTTTTTTGATGGTTTGTTTTGTGTTGTCGGTGTGTTTATATTGCTTTTGTAGATATAATTATACAGATTTGAAATATACTTCTGATTCGGATATATGGTGAAGTGTGATTAAGATGGGGCGGACTGGATTAACCTACCGTGCAAGGTTGACACTCGTTCTAAACGCCTGCCTTGAAATATTCACGGAGCAGGGAGTGGTGAATGTAGCCTCCCTAGCCGATAGAGTGGATTTGACCGAACGTGCAGTTAAAGACTATCTTGACGACCTCTCAAACCTGGATGTTTTAACCTATGAGGGAGCGGGAAAGTATCGGGGGAATACCAGCAGAATTGATGATGTGACGAGCGAGTTGCTCTTTGAACCCAAGTCCGCTATAATGGTCGAAGACTTTACATCGGTTTGATGAGGGGGAACAACGCCATAAAGATTTTATTGGATCCCGAGA
>NZ_JBRAKS010000083.1:0-12911 GCF_052745115.1 Candidatus Jordarchaeum sp. | reverse complement strand
CAATTTCAGCAATAACAATAAGTTATTGTGAGATTATGAATTTTTCAGCAAACCCGAACTAGAGTTGTTATGGCCCAAACTGAAAAGCAGAACCCTAAGTGCAAAAAATCAAAGGCTATTTTCTAATATGGGTTTCTTAGGTTTCACCTTAAGAAAAGAATAAGACAGAGCACCGTATTGACATACCCCAACACAACGAAGGCAACGGATGCAATCGGGGCTATTAAGCTCAGAGAAAGGGATAATCTCCACTGGACAGACCCGATGGCAAGCTAAACAACTTTCGCAACTCTCCTCATCCACCTCCATTCGGAAAAGGCTGGCCCGGTTGAAAAGACCCCAGATGGCTCCCAGGGGGCAGGCGGTTCGGCAGAAAGGTCGGCTGAAAAAAATCATCAACAAAAGGAAAAGTATCATAATTCCCACCTTCCAGGAGAAAAGAAAACCAACTTGAGAGCGTATATCCGGATTGAGGAGAACCACGGGAACGCCAGCCTCCAAGGTACCAGCAGGGCAAATCCACTTACAGAACCAGGTCTGCCCGAAACCAAACTCATCTACCAATAACAAGGGAAGAAGGATGACAAAAAAGGCTAAAACCAGATAACGAAAATAAGTAAGAAAATGAGGCAGCTTCAGTTTTCGACAGGGAATTTTATGAACCAGCTCCTGAATAAAGCCAAAGGGGCAGAGCCAGCCGCAGGGAAGTCGGCCAGCCAGGCTGCCAACAATCGTCAGGAATCCAAGGACGTAGAAGCCAAACTGCTTTTGCACGGTCTCGATATGAAAGCGAATTGAGCTCAGAGCATATTGAAATGAACCAATGGGGCAGGCTCCTATGGCTGAAGGACAGGAATAGCAATTGAGGCCAGGGAGACAGAGTCCTTTAATCCTACCACGGAATATGGCGGCTCTGAAAAAGGCCGGCAAATAGGCGTTAAACCCAAGGATTGCAGCCAGTTGATAAAGACGGCGTTTTCTCTCTTGCTCCATGATTTAGCCCCGAACCGACGGATTCAGCCTAGGCCAATGCATTCGAGACAGACAGTAACGGCCTTCTCCAGAATGGATTCATATTCTCCGGAAACGAGACCAAGACCGAGAAACAATACTCCCAGAATCAAAAAGCCCCACGGAAGCCAGCGCTTGCTTTTCATTTTTTTTCTTCCAGCAATGAGTTGATTGTTTTTTGGAGGTCAGAGATATGACTCTGTTTAAAGCCCACATGGCTATGGACGATCGAGCCAGATCGGTCGATTATATACACTACGGGGATTCCTTCCACTTTATAAGCGGCGGCCACATCCTGAGGAGTCGTAAGAAAACCCGAGTCGGGATTTAGAATTGGGTCTGAAAGTTGAGGATAAGTAACCTTAACTTTTTCCAGGAAAGGAAGAATTGCGTCTTTTCCTCGTCGATCAAGAGCAATACCAAGAAATTCTATTGCTCCTTCGAATCGCTCTGATCGAATGGAGCTCAACTGGCGATAAAGTCTATCCAGATGAGGCATAGCGACCCTGCAGGGAACGCACCATGTGGCCCAGAAATCTAAAAGCAGAGCCTTGGGATGCACACGCGAAACGCTGCCTCCAGAGTGCCCCTCTTCTCTAAGCACTGTGAGCTTGCCGTCGTCCATTGTAACAGTAATAACAGCACCATCAGCCGCCCGGAGGATAAAGGGAGAGAAGCGATCGCCTGGTTTAAGGATCGCCCAGAGATTTAGATTCAAGATCATTATGCTCATGATTCCAATATGTTTGATAAATATTTTTCTCATCTCTGAAATTTCTATCTCTCCTTATCAGAATTGACGAAGAAGATTACGCCGCCGGCTTAATGCAGTTTGTTTAATTCTTTAGCATAAATTTGATATTATGCACGTTTTTTATTTTTTATCTTGAATTTTTGACAAAAGCCTAAGTCAACAGGAGCTAAACAAGAGAAGTTATCACAAGCCTGATAGCTTAAGTTCCCCGAAATAACTAGCACCTGCTCTTTTAAGGAAGTGGGAATTTCCACTTTGGCGCTCACAGTGATAGTTCCTTCAAATACTGGCAACGGTGATTGAGCGAAATCGAATTTCTTTAACGAGGGCTGAGGAAATTCTATATTTTTAAATTTTAAACCCTTTTCTTCCGAAAAAACTATCTTGGTCGGAATATAATACTCATCTCTGATCTGATTAGCATTGATATGATAAGGAGCCTTTATCTTTATTTCTAAGATTATCGGGTTTAGCTCCCCCCGCACTAATATGCTTTTAGGGCAAAAAATAGAAATGCTTACAATATTATCTTTATTTATCTCGCTACTAACCACATTTCCTGTTCCTATTAATACAAAACAAATAACCATCGCTAATTTTCTCATCGCAGCCTTTCCCTTTGTTAAACAAAACTTATTGAATTCCCCTTCTTGAAAAATTAATACTTCTAAATAAATAGACTCCTATAATGTTTATCTTGCCTGCACAACATCAATATTGCAACACGGATATCCAGGTACTGAGTCATCAAGTATTGAAAAAAAAGCGACAAGCTTTATTTCTCCTCTATTAAGGTCCTAATTGCGTTCATTAATTTCTCTTTATTATCTTTATCATGTCCGATAATCTTCAAACGAATTTTGCCATGCTTATCAATAAGGAGAACGGTTGGCAAGCTGGTTATACCGAAATCTTGGAAAAGGCCATCACCCTCAGCAATGCCCAAAGGCCAAGTAATAGGATGCGCGGGTACAAAATCTTCAGCGATTTTTTTTGCTTCTTCTTCCTTATTTAAATTGCTAAAGTTTTTATAGCGGCCATAATATTTTGTCAGTCCCAGCAAAATGAGATCTTTACGGTTGAACTTCTCCCTTATCTCCTTGAGATCTGGAAAGGCCGCAATACATGGTCCACACCACGTTGCCCAAAAATCAACAAGTATTACCTTACCTTTTGCATCAGATATTTTGATTCCCTGGCCATTTATCCACTTATCGATGGCTATTTCTGCAGCTTGTTGGCCGACAATTTGAAGCCCCTGAATTATGGTTGCCAAGTGTGATTGAAGCTCCGGCAATGCCGAGAGTTTTGTCCATGCAGATTTAAACATGTCAACCGCCTCATTTTCTTTTCCCATCTGCTTCATAATTTCGGCCATGGCAGTAAGGTTTCGGGCAAGACGATAATTCGGCAGAGGCTCATATCCGCTTCGCCGGATTATTTCATCGAACATAATTTTGTAGACCCCTAAGGCCCCCTCTAAATCATTTTGCCTTTGTTTGGCCCAGGCAATATAGCTGAGGCACTCAAAATAGGCATCAAGATTGTCGGCCTGAATTCGAGGTAATAAGTCCTCTGCTTCGGCACTACAATCCATCATGGAAAGCCGCTTTAGCAATTCACGATAAACGATAGGAACAAATATGCCTCTCGAAAATTTATCAAGGTAAAGTTTGAAAGCTTCAATCGATTTTGATCCAATAGAAGTTAAGCCGGCAATAATCCCACAGTAAAAGAGATCATCTTCCCTTAGCTCTGAAAGGTTGGCTCCTTCTGCGATGGCTTTTAATTCAGAAAGAGGGATTTTGAGGGCTTCGTTAAAGCTTTTCCTTTCAGCTTCTTCACTGATCTTATACTTTGATAACAATTCATCTCTTGTCTTGATAAATTTATAATAGGCCTCTCGAGGCGAGTCCTCCTGCGCAGGACAAAAGATTGAAAAACTGAATATAGTAAAAGGAATTAAAACTATAATTCGTTTCATTTTTTTCCCCTTTTTCAAAAAGCCATAAATATAGAAAAGGCCCTTCCTTAAGGAAGGGCCTTTTCAGTTCTTTCAGCCAGATAGAGGTCGTCAATTAGAACGAATATCTCAGGTTGAAGAGGAACGATCTTGTTCCATAAAACCCGTAAACCTTGCCATAGGTCGGAAGTACCGCAAAACTTCCATCAGCATAAAGATAACCCGAAGGGCTATAAGAAACGCTATCATCTGTATTGCCCATGACATTGAAAATATCAACGCTTGCTTTTAACCTTCCGTATAGACCTATTTTCTCCAGATTAAGTTCTTTTTCCACCCTCAAATCAAGGTTATCAGTACCAGGATATCTGTGGAAGCCTTGTCTTTCAGCATGTACACTCGCATTCACATAGTAAGGTGTATAGCCTTGATATTTAGTAGGAAAATATACATATAGCATTCGGGCAAGCGGGATGCCATCATAATGAGAGTAATAGCCAGAGATATAAAACTCCCAGGGAAGCTTGAAGGTTCCATACATTTTGATCACAAGAGGTCGATCAAAATCAAGTCTTGAATTCTCTTTATTAACAAGGTCGTTAGGGCTATCATAATAACTCATATAGCCAACAGGCGATGCTCCACCTCCAAAATAATTTCCATAAAGTTTTGAATAAACTACTGATCCTCCTAATTGCCAATTATCAGACATCCTTTTATTGAATGTGAACTCAAGCCCCTGATATTTTCTCTTCGCCTGAGGCACATTCTGGAGTTGCTTATAAGGGACACCAGCCTTTTCTTTAGCCAACATATAAACCGTAATATCTTTATCATCAGCGGTGCCGAATTCTTTGTCCCATCCTGGCTCCCTTACGGTATATGGTATCCACATGTCTCCATCCAGAGGGTTGACTATATCGACATCTTCTACAATTCTCTTCGCATCCTTATATACATAAGCAAGCCCTATACTGAAATCCTTCGCTAACTCATGTTGAATTCCAACAATATATTCATTTGTATAGGGCGCTTTCAGATTTTTGCTAACTTTTTTTTGCCACCCTGCCACGTCCGGTTCGATTACCGGCTTACTCACTATCGTATAGCTGTCGATAGGCGGAAGGTCAAGCTTATTATTTTTATTATAGTCATACCAGTAGAAAGCAACCGACTTTGTTCCAAAAGGATTAAGGTAATTTATGGAAGTGAGCGTAAGGTACTCTACATATCGAGAGAATGACGCTTTTAAAGCTGTTTTCTTGGTGCCAAACAAATCATAAGTGAGACCTATTCTTGGAGAGAAATCTTTCCAGACAATTAAATTTTTCACAGCAGGAACTTTCAAATCGTCAGGTGAAAACAAATCAGGAACCAGCGTATTTAACAAACCCGGACTTTCGAGAGGGAGCTGAGCGGTCACCCCTTTCTTTACCATTTCCGGTTTATAAGCATGAGATTCATCGTACCGAACACCTAAGTTGAAAGTGAGCCTTTTGGCAACTGTTAAGTTATCGCGTAAATAAAAAGCAATCCTCCAAAGATCATCTTTGCCCACATTCGACCCTTGTTCTTGCCCAGTCACATAAGCCGCTATATAACCCATAATGGGATTTGTGGTGACATAGCGATGAGGATCTCCATTATAATAGTACCAAAGTAACGGATTTTTTTTCCACCAATCCGTGCGCTGATAGGCATGTTCATAATCAAACCCAGCTTTGATCTCGTGATCTGCACCCAGAAAATCTTCTTTGAAGGTAGTGAAATTAAGACTAGGGTTAAGTCTAGACCGTATGTAGTCTTGAGAAATAGTGTAAGAACCGAACCAGTAGTTTGTCGCTGCATCTGTATAAAATGGTAAGTCTTCTGCTTCTTTTTGAAGTAGGTAGGGAGTATTGCGATAGGAAAGGCCGGCCTTGGCCTCTACAAAAGTATCCTTGTTAATGACCCATTCGATAATATTAGAAAAGGTTATCCCCCTGTCGTTATCAATTCTATAAGTTGAAATTTTCGGTCTCGTGTAGTATGGCGGCACTCCAATCGGCTTATATTCTTGAGTAAAATCAAATAGACTTGTAATTTTTAACTTCGGAACAACTTGCCAACTTAATTTAAGACTCCCATAACGGTCTTGCGCCAGATAGTCGTAGACGTCATGATACTTCCCCAGGGGGTCAGTAAAAGGAACAAAACCGCCGGTTTTGAGAACTTCGTATCGCCTCAGGTTAAGGAAAAATGATAATTTATCTTTAATTATCGGTCCCCCAAAATTAAGAGAGATATCAACATTATGCTTGTCATAAGTTGGTGGATTTCCACCTACCGCCAAGACTTGTTCATCTGGAATCAAATTTTTTCTTAAATTCTCTCCTGTATATTGGAGAAAAACACTCCCAGTATATTTATTGCCTCCTGTTCGGCTTACGATATTAACGTAACCTCCGCTGGCAAAGCCGACTTCCGCTGGCTTGGCGCCGGTAATAATTTCAACTTCTTCAATGTTTTCTAAGTTTACTTTTGTCAGCCTAGAAAAAGTTATAGGATCATTAATCATAACCCCGTCAACTGCATATACATTTGACCTTACTGTAGATCCCATAACAGATGAAGTATCGGAGGTGTCGCTCTCCCCGACCACTCCTGCTGCCATCTCTACGATGCTAAATAAATTTCGATTAATGGGGATACGTTCCAATTTCGATGATTCGAGCCTCGTGCCGACCCTTGAGGATTCGACATCAACCACGGGAGAAGGCGCAGTAATGACTATTTCCTCTTTAATTTCGCTCATTTCTGTTTTAATTGTAATCGACACGACCATATCGGCGTGGACAATTATCCCAGTTCTCTTTACTGGACGAAACCCGGGAATTTCAACCGCCACTATATATTCGCCCGGAGTAAGATTGGGGATAAAGAATAATCCTCCATTTGATGTAACATAAGATCTCTTTCCCAAGAATTGAGGACTTTCGACGGTAACGGTTGCACCCGGCAATGGGTTCCCTTCCATATCTTGCACCTCGCCTTTAATTGCCCCCGTCAATCTTTGCGATTGCAAAGAATTCAAAATCGAAAGCAACATAGTAACTAGAATCACAATACTTAAACCTATTTTCTTCATTTTTAACCTCCCTTCTTTTATCTTAATTAATTAATCAGTAATTTAGAAAAATATTTTATCCTTTCATCCGCTCATCCGCAACCTCCCTGCTATTTATGAATTCTGAATTTTTCAATAAGCTCCTCTAAATAGGGAACAAGAGGTTCATTGGGATTAAAACCCACCATTCGCACTCTTATTCGTCCTGATGGATCTATGATAAACGTAGTGGGGATACCTCTAACCTTAAAGCGGGTTCTATAACCATCATCATATAAAACCGGAAAACTATAATTATTTTTCCGCAAAAAAGGTTCTACAAGAGCTCGATTTTCGTCTGTATTAATTGTCAGAATAGTTGCATAATTTGAGTGTTTTATTCCTTCATAGAGCTTTTGAAGATGGGGGAGCTCCAAATTACAGGGACCACACCAAGTAGCCCAGAAATTAAGAACGACCACTTTTCCGCTGAAAGAAGAAAGCTTTACCATTTTCCCTTCGACGCTCCTCAGCTCGAAATCAGGAGCTGGTTCATCAATTCTTGTTCCTCGTTCAATCCCTATGCCCCCCACTTTTTCTTCTGATTGATAAATTTTTTCTTTGCTCTCCAGGTATTGTTCCATCCCCTTCGTTGTTCCATATATCTGGCGATAAAGTCTACGGAAATTATCGCCGGCTTTAACAAGATAACGTTGACTCTGTGCATAAGCCTCGGCGCAGAGACCGAGAGCCTCAAGGGATTTTTTCTTTGCCTCATAGACTTCAGCCAAATAAAACTTAGTTGTTCCTTTATCCACATTACTCAGACCAGGTATCTCAAGATTCATCAAACGAAGTAGAATTTTCTCTGCCTCATTTGGTTTCCCCTGGAGGAGAAATAATTTAGCCTTTAAATTGAGAATCCTCACGTCCCAAGCATTTTCAATTAGATCAGGGTTTTTCCCCGACGCGGCAATCCATTTTTCTACTCGATCTAAATAGCTTTTCCTGTCCAAAAAAGCTTCAGCTACAGCCTGAAGAGAATGATCCCCTTTATCTTTTACTAAGAATTCTTCGGCTATTTTTAGAAGACTTTCGTTTGAAACGTTAAGCTCAACTGCAGTCCTAAAATAGCCCTGGTAGGCGTATGGCCAATTGGGAAAATCTTGAATAAATTCCTCATAAAGAATCATCCTTTTCTCCAGATTCTTCTCTTGAATGACCAAGGATTGCCTGATTTGCTGAGCTTGGAAAGAAAAAGGAAAATCTGAAAGGAGAAGATTTCGAATTTTCTCCACCTCCTCGGGTGCATCGGCCATTCTATATCCTTGGAGAGCTGCATCATAGACAGATGGGCTGGGGGGATAATTTTTCAAAAGAGATTGTACTTCGATTAAGACTGCATTCCGAATAGATTGATAATTATTCTTGGATTCAGAAAAAGCTATTTTCCATAGTTCAGGATAAAGAGAAAACTCTTTGGGGTATATTTCCAAGCCCTTTGTTAAAACATTTTCTAATTCTGAATATCGCCGAGCTTTACTAAGGAGTTGTATCAAGGACCTCCGCGGAAAAACATACTTATAATGGTATAGAGGGGCAGGATCCTTTCGCCACGAATCTAAGTAAAGATTGGTCCCTTGATCAATTAGCTCTTGATTTCCCGCCTTCTCTCCTTTAGCAAGCAATATTCGGCCTTTGAGATAAAGAAAGGCGGCACCCTCCTGCTTATTAAAGCCATAAGTGAGCATAAGTTCTTCTGCTTGATCAATTAATCCTTCGTCAACCAGTGCGTGAATAATCTCTTGCCTCAAATTTGAGTCCTTTCCAGCAATTGTTTCTGCCTCTTTAATCTTTGATGATCCCACAGCCGCAAGTATCGCTTCCTTGCGAAGGCTTTTATTTTTTGGCGCCAAAGATAGAGCTATTTTGTATTCTTCAAAAGCTTCATCCTTATGATCATAACGCATGAAATATCTAGCTAGGCCAATATGGGCAGGAGCATAATTAGGTGACAACTTAATCGCCTTTTCAAATAGAGCCTTGGATTCTTCTCTGAAATAGATATTCGCTGCAAGCACATACCCTAAAGGATTCGCCGGTTCCTTGGTTATGATTGATTGATATTCTGATAAAAGCTCGGAAACACTCTTTTTGCCTTCTTTAACTATAATAGATTGAGCTTCCAAAGGATTTAATCCAGAGCTGGAACATGAAATTAAGCTCAAAAGAAACAAATAAAAAAGAACTGGATAAAAAAATTGCTTTATTTTGAACATTCTTTTATAGCCCTATTCCTGCACGCTTCACTATCTTTTTAAAGTCGGCAGTTGATCTCTTTTGTCTTTTCCCATAAATAATCAAATAGCATTTTGCAGGCGCTGCCGAAAGCCTTATGTTTGATCACACACATCACTAATTCTCCCGATTGGCCACTTTCCTCCTCCAGGGGAAGCATGACTTTTTCACCATCAGATATGACCATCTTGATCGGTAAAAAATCAACCATCCTCGCCAACTGACCCGCCTGTTTTTGTTCTTTTATGTATTCAACGAGCCATTGGAGGTTCTGAAATTCCGATTTCTCGTATATATTTTTACATATACCACCTCTATTAATTAGTTTTACCTCAGCGATTTGCTGTTCCTTAAGCCTCTGAGGATTATCGCAAGCGTAAGGCCCCTTATTAAATGTCAATAACTCCTTCTTTGTAGATTCAACAACGCTAACATACATCTTATGAATTTGGACCCTATTTTTTAAGATCTCTATAAAACCTAAGGGGTTATGAATCTCTTTGCTTTCATTAAAATAATTCATACAAACTTGGGTAAGTTCTTCAGCGATTCTTTCTTTTCTCTTAAGTTCGTTTCGATAATTTTCTATTAACATTTCAAACGCTATTTTAGGATCCACGGCCTCAAAAATTCTGGTTCTTCCAACCCTTTTCTCAATACAAATTCCTCGGTTTATCATATTTTGTAAGACTTCATAAACCTTAGTTCTATGAACACCGACTTTTCCTTGTAGGTCAATCGCAGTAGCCATCCTATTAGTTAATAAAGTTAAATATATTTTTGCTTCCCTTTCAGTAAATCCTAAATTCAGAAGTTTACGAATATAGCTTGAGTAATTAGCGATATCAAATTCGCTTTCCATTTTGTTACCCCTTTTGGGTAATTATATTAAATAATAATAACATTTTTTTCTTTTAACGGGTAACATAAATTATTTTTTTTATTTTGTCAAGAAAATTTTTTAACGCCTATTCCAGCGTCTACTGAAAAATTCAATTTAGCGCAATATCTTGTAGAGTTTATCATAATGATATAATATATCGTATCAGAATTTAAGAATCAAAATGCAAGATTTTTCACCAAAAACCTTGCTCTTTCTATCGGAGATTATCCCCATGTATCGAAGTAGGGTCTGCTGAAAAAGTGCTAAACTCTCCGTAAGGTCTTGATTTCACGATAGATTCATGATATACGGTAGATATCTTTCATGGCTCAAATGCACGTTTTTCCTGTGCGACCCCCCAAAAAGCGTGCACTTTCCGAAGGACCTCAGCAACATGTATCGACCCAAAGACCGTAAGACCCAAGCCCTATTTCCCGAGCTTTTTCCGTTTGGTGGGAGTTTGGACGAAGGAAACCGCTGGCTGCGGATCGCGGCGCTCATTCCTTGGGAGGAGCTCGAGGCCGAGTATGGCAAATATTTTTCCGATGCCGGTCGTCCAGCCAAAGACGCGCAGTTGGTGCTGGGGCTTCTTTTGCTCAAGCATATGACGAAGCTCAGCGACCGGGAGATTGTGGCCGAAGTGCTGGAGAATCCGTACATGCAGGCGTTCTGCGGTTTTCATTCGATGGCCACCGAGGAGACGCTTGACCCGAGTACGCTGGCGCGGGTGCGGAAGCGCCTGGGGCTGAAGTTTTTCAAGGAGTTGGAGAAGAAGACATATTCGGTCTTGATCGAGCGGGGGATCATCAGGGCAAGAGGGATGCTGGTGGACGCGACGGTGTTTCCGGAAGAGATAAAATATCCGACGGATGTGGGGTTGCTGAACGATGTGCGGCGGTGGCTGGTGCGGACGATCCGGAAGCTGGGCGGGAGGATGCGGACGCGGCGGCGGAAGGCGGAACAGGAGTACTTGAAGTTTGCGAAGAACAAGAGGAAGACGAAAAAGGTCATCGCCAAGGCGAAGAAGGCGATGTTGCAGTACGTGAGAAGGAACCTGAAACAGCTGGGGCAAGTTCTTGAGAAAGCGCAAGATGTGGGGAAAGCGATCTGTGTCCGGTATCGGGTGGCGAAGGAGATTTTCGGCCAGCAGTGGGAGATGTATAAGACCAAGACCAAGCGCATTGCGAACCGGATTGTGAGTTTGTACCGGCCGTATGTGAGGCTGGTGAAGACGGGGAAGCAGGCGAAGGAGACGGAGTTTGGGGCGAAGGGGGCGCTCGTGCATGTGGACGGGTTTTTGTTTATGGATCACTGGAAGCATGAGGCGTTCAACGAATCGGAGTACGCCGTCGATCATGTGGCGGCCTATGCGGAGCGCTTCGGGAAGCTCCCGCCGTTTTTTGTAGCTGACAGGAAGTATGGGACGCGCGCCAACCGTGCCGATTTGGAGGAACTGAGAGTTAGGCCCTCCTTTAAACCCTTGGGCCGGAACGCGAAAGAACAGGCGAAAGATCCTTGGTATCGGAAGAAGCAGAAGGAAAGGAATCGGATCGAGGGAGCGTTGGGGAATGGGAAAGAGCATTACGGATTAGGGCGAGTGCGGTACAAGAGCGAGGAAATGTCAGAAGTCTGGGTCCGGGCGAGCCTCCTGGCGATGAATTTGAAGACGGCGTTGAGGAGAACATAAGAAACGAATTCGACTGGAGCGGAGATTAAGATAAGATGATAGAAGGAAATGATAACGGGTCATCAGTCGAGAAAAGCAAAAAGCTATTTTTCAGCAGACCCGAAGTAAAGATCATAAAACCATATCTCTTTTTCCGGATCTCTTTCCTTTTGGTGGGAGATTGAATGAGCGGAACCGCTGGTTGCGGATAGTAGAACTTATCCCTTGGGAGGAGCTGGAGGAGGAGTATGCGAGACATTTTTCTGAGTTAGGGCGTCCTGCCAGCGATTGTCAACTAGTGATTGGTTTATTGCTCCTGAAGCACATGACGGGTCTCTCGAATGAAGCTGTGTTGGAGGAGCTGTTGGGGAATCCGTAAATGCAGGCTTTCTGCGGACTTGAGCAATTCGTAACCCAAGAGTTCCTCGACTCAAGCACGCTGACGAAGATGAGGGAGCAGCTGGGGCTTGAGTTTTTCAAGGAACTGGAGAAGAAGACGTATAAGGTTTTGATTGAGCGGAGGATCATCAAGGCCAGAGGGATGCTGGTGTATGCGACGGTGTTTCCGGAGGAGATGAAGTATCCCAATGATGTGGGTTTGCTGAATGATGTGCGGGAATGGTTAATACGAAACATTAAGAGCTTGGGGAAAGCCATTGGCGAGAAGCATCGCACTTACTCTCGGAGGGCCCGGAAAGAGTATTTGAATTTTTCCAGGAAGAGGACAAAGACGAAGAAGGTGTTCCAGAAAGCCAAGAAGCAGATGCTGCAGTATGTGCGGCGGAACATCAAGCAGCTCCAGGAGGCGATAGAGGTTGCAAGAGCCAAGGGGCAGAGGGTTAAGCAAAAGATCATGGACCGGCTAGAGGTGGCTGAGAAGATTTCCCATCAACAGCGGGAGATGTATAAGAGGAAAGTGAACCGGGTTAAAGAGCGGATAGTGAGTTTTCATCGGCCCTATGTGAGGCCGATCAAGCGAGGGAAAGTGGGGTAGAAAGTTGAGTTTGGGAGCAAAGGGGCGCTGGTCCATGTGGGAGGATTCCTGTTTTTGGATTATTTTGCCAATGAAGCTTTTGCGGAGGAGCAGTTTCTGGCGGAGCATCTTCTGGGTTATGTGGAGCGGTTTGGGAAACTTCCTCCCCACATGTTGATGGGCACGAAATATGGGACGCAGGACAACCGGGACCTGGCAGAGGAGACCAAGGTCCGGGCATCGTTTAGGCCTCGGGGGAGGCCGCCAAAGAAGTCTAA
>NZ_JBRAKS010000082.1:0-13009 GCF_052745115.1 Candidatus Jordarchaeum sp. | reverse complement strand
GTCCTTAGGCTGGGCGAGGGACTTGGTCCTGATGGAGGGACTGTTCAGTTATCCATGCAGGATAATAAACTGTCGCTTCGGCTCTTTAGGTTTATAGTGATGCGTTCTTAAGGAGGTTGTGATGTTATATTCCTTTTTCCAAGACGCTTTCTAATGTTTTCAAATTGAAATTTGTTTCGCAACATCCATTTTTTACTAATGGGACTCCTTGAGCTGGTATGTCTATTGTTTTTAAGTAATTACGACCTAGTTTTATTTCCTCGCAGCAGGCTACTCCGACAACGCCATCATGCTTTTTGCTGTCCATTATTTTGGGTATGCATGATCCTCCGGGCAAGACGTAGACGGTGTAGCCTTTCTTTTCGCCGAGGGTTGATGCTTGGTTGATTTTGCAGTCGGGGGAGCAGTGCATGCACTGGTATGTGGTGGTTTCTGTGTTGAATATAGCGTTGCATCTGTTGTCCATGTATTTTCTGGAGCAGTGTGGGAGGAGTAAAGCCCTGTTTTTTGTCTTTAAAAATTCGTTTCTATGGGAGAGGTTTTCGACATGGTTGTCTGTGATGTCCTTCACGATTTTAACAGCGGCGGTGATGGGTAGCCTAGTGTTCTCGTGCACCTTGAGTTTTTCGACTAGATACCTTGCCTTCCTTCCGATTCTCTTGTGTAAGTCCCCCTCGAAAAATCTTGCTATTTCATTAAACAACGGTTCAGATATTTCTGATATATCGAAGTTGAATCTATATGGCATAATATGCCGTATAAAAATGGCAATTAATAAATTTTGTTAAACAAGCTTGGTCAGTTGTCAAATGGTTTTTTTGATGTAGTTTCTCAATTATCAGTCTGTGAAGTGGGGGAAGGTTGTAAAAGTGGATTATTTTTTAGTTTTTGATACGTTTCTTCATTTGAGGATTTTCTAGGTTTCTGGCCATTGCCCCAGCTCTAGTATGAATCCGCATTTTTCTTGGGTGTCTAGGTAGGCCCATTTTACTCCGAAGATTTCTCCTCTGTCGAGGATTTTTACTCCAATTTTTTCTAGGTTTTGGAGTTCTTTTTCGATGTCTTTGCAGTGGTAGCTTACGTGGTGTATTCCTTCTCCTTTTTGTTTGAGCCATTTGGCGTGTATTGTGTTTCCTTGTAGGGGTTGGATTAGTTCGATTTGTAGGTCTCCCTGCTGGTATATGCCGATTTTCACTTTGCCGTTTGGTACTTCTGTTTCTATTGTTGGGACGGGTCCTATTCCCAGTTTTTCGAGGAATTTTGCGGTTTTGTCCATGTCTTTTATCACTATTCCTATTTGGTGGATTTTATAGTCTGTTACCTTTTCACTTGGATTTGTTCCCATTTTTCAGCCTCCTTTTTTCAAGGTTATTTTTTAGAGCGTTGTAGTCCTTAATCTAATTTTCCATTTTTAGATAATTTAAAATAATATGAGAATTAATTATTAGAGACTGAATTGGTCTGAAATTTTAGGGTGGTTATTATGTTGGAGGATATTGAGGAAATTAAAAAGTTGAAGGCGAAGTACTGCTACTGTGTGGATGGCTATTATGAGGATCCGTCGAATCTAGATTTGCTTCTGAAAGAGGTGTTTGCTGAGGATGCTCTTGTTGATTTTGGACCTTTAGGTAGTGCTAAGGGCCGGGAAGAGATAAGGAACTATTATGCAAACATGGTCTATGGTATGCTTTCTTTTAGTATGCATATGTTGCTTAACCCCTTGATAGAGATTAAGAGTGAGAATAAAGCTACGGGTAAGTGGTACTTTTTTGCTCCAGGTACCATGAGGGAGAACAATCTAGCTGGTTGGCTTGCGGGAATGTATAATGACGAATACGAGAAAAAGGGTGGAAAGTGGTTTATAAAATCGCAGAGAGTTAAATGGTTCTTTGGCACACCCTATGATAAGGGTTGGTCTAAAGAGGACATGATTCCCAAATAGAAGCAATTTAACTTCTAACAGTTGGTAATGTCGGTTATTCAAAAAATTGGAAGTTATGGTGAGGACTCTTCTTAAAATTTGTAAGTAAAAATATTCTGGATCTAGATAATTTCGGGCTTCAACCATAACTATTTATTGGAGTAAACGCAAAGTACACTAGTTCCTCATATTTGTTGAAAGGGTGTTTTTTGAGGTGGTTGTGTGAAGGCTAGGGTTGTTGTTGAGGATATTGCTGATATCCGGGAGTCTCTGATTAGGGTTTTTGATGCGTTTGGCGGTGTTGAGGAGTTTGTGAAACCGGATTCCAAGGTTTTTATCAAGTATAATGGTGTCCACTTTGGTAAGGAGATGTACACTGATCCCCAGGTCTTAGGGGAGATGGTTAGTATTGCTAAGGAGTTTACCCGGGATCAGGTTTATGTGATGGAGAATTCTACTCAGAGTAATTTTACTCGCTTGGTTGCAGAGGTTAGCGGTATAGCCAAGGTTACAGAGCAGAATGGGGGTCAGAACCTGTATCTAGATGAGCAGAAGCCTGTTATGGTGGAGATGGGGAAGGAACGGATTCCCACCAAATTTCCCAAAATTTTGTATGATAACCTGATTGTTAAGAAGGGAAATAATGTTCTCATTAATATTCCCAAGCTTAAGACGCATTTGATGACCACTGTTACGCTGGGAATCAAGTGCTTCCAAGGGCTCCTCTACGACAGTGATAAGCTTGTTAACCATAATTATAAGCTGCATCAGAAGCTTGTGGATAACGTGAAGTTTATCCAACCCGATTTCACAATCGTTGAGGGAATTAACGCCATAAAGTTTGGCCACTTTCCACCTCAGACCTTGCTTCCGGAATGCGTGGTACCCATGAACATATTTATTGCTTCAGATGACTTGGTTGCATGCGACACGGTGGGCGCCAAGATTCTGGGATACGATGTTGACGAAGTGGAACACATAAAACTGGCCGCAGAACAGGGATTGGGGGTTGGTGATCTCAAGAATATCGAGATTATCGGTGATATTTCACGTTTCAAGGAACGCTTACCCTTTACTCCGTGCAGGGATTGTCCTAGTGATATTCGATTTATTAGAGGAAAGGAGCTGTCCTGTGTTGAGGGCTGCTACGGAAACACATTACTTGCGCTACTCTACTTAAGATACGATTATAATGGTGCTGGCGGTTTTAACATCATTGCGGGAAAAGGCGTTGAAGACATCGAACTCGAAAACCTGTTACCGGGCGATATTCTAATTGTTGGGCCTTGTACAATTGAGGAGAATCTTAGTCGGGTTAGTAAAAAATATCCAAATCGAAAAATCTACACCATAAACGAGTGTAATGATATTGCTAAGATTACTAAATATCTGAGCGTGATGATGAAAATTGATCCTTTTAGTATAGTTCCACTCGATTTGAATAAAGCTATCGAAATATTGCAAGAAGCGACTCAAAAAGGCTTGGACGCAAATCTTCCTCTCTGAGATGAAAACTCCCATTTTTCCATACATCCATCTTTTTTAAACTAAGATAAATACTTAAATATTGAAAGTGGAAATGGTTAATTTAGCTTGCACACTTATATAGAACCAATACTATTCGTATAAATCCGCTGAGGATCGAGGAATATGTCAGGAATCTTCTTCACAGAAGATGAGATACGATTCAGAGAGCAAGTCCGAGAATTCGCCAAAAGAGTAATTGCCCCCAAAGCCGAGGAAGTAGAAAACGGAATGTATCCCGGCCCACTCCTGAGAAAAATCGCAGAGGCCGGATACATGAGACAGCTACACCCCATCGAATATGGAGGAAGCGCAAAAGGCGTAGTATACGAAATGATCGTCGCCGAAGAAATAGCGGGAGTGAGCGCCCCCACAGACATGTCGCGCACCGCCTCATCCACACTATCTGCAATACCTATCTCAAGATTCGGAACCGATGAACAAAAAAGAAAATACCTCACACCCATAATAAGAGGAGAAAAAATCGGGGCCATAGGCATAACAGAACCGAACGTGGGATCAGACACCGCAGGCATGCAAACCACTGCAGTCAGAGATGGAGACGAATACGTCATAAATGGTGAAAAAAGGTTCATTACTAATGGAGCTGACTGTGATATTATTACTCTTTTTGCGGTTACTCCCGGTGTTCCGGCTAAGCGTGGTATGTGTGCTTTTATTTTTCCTACGGATACGGATGGATTTAAGGTTGAGAGGATTTATGGGCTTATGGGTATGCATGGGATGCGTATTGCGCATTTGAGGTTTGAGAATTGCCGGATTCCGGCTGAGAATATTCTTGACCGGGAGGGTATGGGCTTCAACATACTTATGGATGAGTTGAATACTGAGCGGATTTCTATTGCGGGGGAGATGATTGGGATTGCTCGGGCGGCTTTTGATACTGCGGTAAAATATTCTACTGAGCGTGTGCAGTTTAATAGGCCGATTAACAAGTTTGAGGGGGTTAGCTTTAAGATTGCTGATATGGCGACTCAGCTGGATGCTGCGGAGCTTTTAACTCTGCGTGCGGCGAGGTTGGTTGATCGGGATGAGAGAGCTGTAAAGGAATCTGCTATGGCTAAGGTTTTTGCAGTTGATTATGCGTTTGATATCTGTAATCAAGCCCTCCAAGTGCTGGGCGGTATCGGCTATACCACTGATTATCCTGTGGAGCGATATTTAAGGGATGTCAGAATAGGAAGTATTGGTGGGGGCACAAGTGAGATTATGAGGTTTTTAATTCAGAGAGAGGTTTACCGAGAGTTTGACCTAAAGGCTATGATGGAAGAGGAAGCTGTGCCTTTGGAGGTTGCAGGCTCTTCTCAAAAAGAAGACCCACAGGATTAATTTTTTATTTACTATTTTTATCCTATTTTTGAGTTTTTTCTTTTGCCTTGTTTTAAATGTTTTATTTTGTTGTGAGAGTCGTGATGTGTTTAGAATTTTAGTTAGTGGATGCTAAACTTTTGATAAAACATTTAAATTATGGGTAATAATTGGATGGCGGGAATGGTGTTGTTTCCCCCGCGTAAGCTAATTAACGTATTCAGGTTTTGAGTCATGTTTCAAGGTTTTAAACCGATTTGGATAGCTTGTGGAAAATTTTCCTTTTTGGAGCTGTTTCAGTGTTATGCTGGAGTTGACTGTTTATGGTTTTGAAGGAAAATTTGAAGAAATTGACTCCGGAGAAGCAGATAGAGTTTCTTCGTGGAGCCTATTTTGGTGTTGATGGAGTTTGGTTTCTGGTTTGTGAGGATGAGTATGATTTTGATACTGCTTTGTATCTAGATGTTGAGGTTTGGAAGCGCTTTGCCAAGATATTAGCTAAAAGAGTGAAGAAGATGTTTGACATTGAGGGGGAAGATGCAAGAACCGTGGTCGATACTATAGGTTTGCGCTGGACTATCGAGAACTGGGTATTTGAGGTTCCTGAATATAGTTCAAAGAGAAGTGTCCTACGTGTGTTACGGTGTCCCTTTCTTGAGGGACTCGAAAGATCAAATAGAAAAAATTTTTCTCCTAAAATATGCGATCCGGTTTGCAAAAATGTTTACCAGTCGTGGGGCAAAGCGATAAATCCTAAAATTAAGCTGGAAAAGCCGAAAAAGATGGGAGAAGGGGATAAGCAATGCGAATTCGTATACACACTGGAAGACTAATTTTTAGAACCAAAACCCATGAACCCAGCCACATCCTTGAGATAAAAGTAATATAATATATAGCATCAATCACCTAGTGGTGATGTAAATGTCGCTAGGTGACCGGATAAGAGAGTTTTTGGGAGATAATCCCAAGAAACTGGTTGATGAAATACTTAAGAGTATGAAAGAGGAGTACGGTGATATTCCCTTTATAGCAAAATCCATGAGTAGTAGAAGACCGGAGGTATTCATTTTTAATGCTTTACAAACTCTGTTCACTATGAAGCAGCCCAAGGCGGTTTCACAGAAAACAGCGGAACTATTAGCCATTTCCGCTGCGGCTGCGATTGGATGCGAACACTGCGTAGACTTTCATGTACGGGCGGCTCTACATCTCGGAGCTACACAAGATGAGATATTTGACTCAATAATGATTGCTGGAGTAATGTCTCAGACATCAAAACTAGCAGTGGGCCTAAGAAAGCTAGAGAGAGCCTCCCTGTCTGACTCTCGTTAGCAGCTTCGCTTCAACAAGGATTAGCCTGGAATAATTCCGCTATGTCGATAATTTTGATTTTGTTTTTGGATTTTATTAGATTTTGTAGGCAAGCGGGACATGATGTAACAATGGCGTCGACGCCCAACTCTTCCGCTTCTTTGATTTTGAGTTTTGCAGCGTCTTCAGCGGTTTCCAAGTTGTAAGCTCTCAGTAGACCTCCTCCACCGCAGCACATTGCCTCATCCTTACACTGGCTATATTCCACCAGTTTCAGTCCCGGGACGCTTTTGAGAGCTTTCCGGGGCTCTTCTATTACTCCACAGCCTCTAGCCAGCTCACAGGGATCCTGATAAACTACACGCAGGTCGCCTACCGATTCTGGTTTTAGTTTTCCCTCTTCAATTAGTCTGGAGATAAACTGTGTTACGTGTAGCACCTCGAAGGGAACTTCGGTTATTTTGGGGTAAACGTCTCTCCACATTCTAAAACAAGCAGGGCAAGAAGTTACAAGCGTCTTTATTTTGAGATCCTTAAAGGCTTTTACATTATCCTCAATTAGTTTTTTCGCTTCTCCCAACCTTCCTGCCATAAGAAGGGGTGCTGCGCAGCAAGTTTCATCCGGACCCAGAATGGTGAAATCAACATTTGCTCCTCTGAAAAGTTTTACAGTTGATGCAGGAATCCTAGCTGTGGAGGGACTATAGGCAGAATTACAACCCACAAAGTATCCCACCTCAGCAGGAACCTTTATAAGATCTTCCAAAGACTCATCTGATTCGTAGGTCCACATCAGCCAATCTTCCTTATCCGAACCATGTATATTTCCGGACTTCTGAATATTTTCTACCATCTGTTTTATGTTACTAGGAAGCTCTTTTTCCCCTGCTTGGCTTCGGAGATACTCCACCACTCGGGGAACAGGCACCTCTCTAGGACAGACCTTTACACAGGCCATACATAGACTGCAGTTAAAGGAATCCTTGGAGGCTTGTTTCTCCCTTTCCTGGGTTCTAAAGCCCTCGGAAACAAAATATCTGGAGTTCACTGGCACTCCTGCTCTGGCTACTGGGCAGTGCGCTGTTATGCGGTAAGCATAATCATGTACGCAATACATGTGCCGCATCTTATGCATTTATCCGTTTTTTTAAGAAGATCCGCTTTTTCCGACATTTCAATTCCCCTTTAGATATTTTATTACCTCCAAGGCGGATGCATATCCTGTTGTTAAGGATGCCCCCAGTCCTATCATGTTCCTTTCTGAGATAGCTGAGCCGGCAACAAAAATGTTTTCAGAGCTTTTCCCATTACTAGTGAATCTCAATTCGCTATCTGTTTTCAGATACTGGAACGTCTGTGGAATGACTGTGCCTTGGAAATCTTTTTCGCTGGTTATATTGATTTCGTCCCTCATTATTTGTCCACTGGCTATTATGACTGCTTTGGACGAGATTTCACGCTTAGTATCATTCTCCAGAATCTTGGTGTGGCAGCCTTGTTTTGTTGTCTTTATTTCTGTTGCCCGCCATCCGAGTCTGATTTCGACACCATTCTGTACTAAGGGTTGTTCTAGTAACTGTTGTAATCTCAGGCCGGGAACAGATGGTGGAAAGGACATGGTTTCAAAAACCTTTGCTCCAAAACTGTTCTCGAATTCGGACGCAATCTCTCTCGTATGCCTTACTCCAAGAACAGGTGGTAAAGCCAGGTAATCATAATTCCCCAAATTGATTTCGTTCAGCTTTCTGATTATTTCATCTCTATGGTATTCCAGTAATAGTGCCAATTGGACTGGCTGAGTTTCATTTCTATCCAGTTTTATGTAATCTGCATCTATTCCCCAAATCTCTTTGAGTGATTTTGCAATTAGGGCAGGTGTATGATTTAATAGGTTGCGAAAACCAATTACAAGTACTTTGGAGTCTTTCAAATTCTCACTTGTACCTCTTATTATGCTAGACTGGGCTAAAAATGTTGGTTTAAAAAGTCCAAGCGGAGTTAAGAGTGTCTGGTTTTTCTCTAAATCACCGTCGTAGCTGATGAATGAATTGTATTTTTCTTTAAAATCTTGGAGCGCTTCCAAAATTCTTTTTCTACCAACAATAGCATATGGGTGATCCGGGTGCTGGCTAATAAACTCGTTTAGCCTTTCGATCGGTTTCCTTACTTCCATATTGTTAAAGTATCCCAGCAAATCTATGGTGCCTGAGGAGAGAACCGTGCTGCCAAGACCGGTGGCGATTACCATGGTTGAAATATTGGCTTCAATGGTTTTTCTAGCAGCCACCAGTCCAGCCATGCCACCACCAATTACCAGTACGTCAATGTCCATCACTTGCTTTCACCTCTGTGTCTAATGTTTCCCACCATTTCGAACATGACCTTAGCAAAGAGGAGCTGTCGGAGTTGATCCCCTTCTAGGATGTGGGAAATCTTCCACTGCTCGTCTAAAAACTCGGACAGCGATTTTAAAGCCTCTGATACTGAGAAGTTGAGGTCCTCAACCATCACCTCTGCAGCTCGGTGTATACAGAATTGGCCTTGGCAGGTTCCCATACCGAGCCTAGTGCGTCTTTTGACATCTCTTAGATTTTTAGCAAGAAGGTTCTTAAAACAGTGAATTATCTCGGCTCTAGAAACGAGGCTACACTCGCATATTAAGCCCTCTTTTTGGGGCATTTCCAGTGAAAGATTACCATATTTGGCTCTGATTTCATTGGCGGTTAGAGAGTTAATCTGAAAACGCTTCTGAATTTCTTCAAGTAATGGTGGCGTACCCTCACTTCCCGGGAGTGGCTCATCAGCAGTTCTGCACTTGGCTGTAGCACCCAACTTCTTGCTAACAAGATCCGACACTAGCTCGGCCATAAGTCTGAATGTGGTGAGTTTACCGCCCGAAATGGTCACGAAACCTCTCATTCCTTCCTCCTCGTGATCCACCAGTAAGATTCCCCTAGTAGCTGCGCGACCTGAACCTTCACCAAAAAGAGGACGCACACCGGAGAAAGCTCTTAAAATTCTGGAGTTCCTAACAATGGGGAGCATCTCCACCCCTTCCTTCATAATTTTTTCGATTTCCTCCTTCTCTGGAAGAATGTTATCAGGGTTTTCCACATAGGTAGAGGTGGTTCCCAAAATCATGGTGGAATAGTGGGGGACAATTATATCTCCATCGGATGGCGGGCGAAGATGATTAACCACGTGGTTTGTTACCCGGTTATTGAGAACCACTAGGGTGCCCTTATTGGGTCTAATATTCAAATCTACTCCTACTTGCTTAGCGACTATACCGGTCCACGCCCCAGTGGCATTAATCACAATTTCCGAAAAGTGTTTTTCACTCTTACCGTTTCTGAGTGTTTCGACACCTGTAACTGCTCCATTCTCTACCATTGGTCTTGCATTGGAGTAGGTTAGCACGTCTGCCCCATTCTGTAACGCTGATAAAACGTTGGATACCACGAGTAGGAAGGGATCTATGGATGCATCATTAACCCAGACCGCAGCCTTAATACCTGGGTTCAGGAAGGGTTCTCTCTCCAAGGCTTCTTCCACCGTTATTTCCTTATGCTCTACCTTGTTTTTACTACAACCCTTAAGAAAGGAATCCAAGTATTCAAGATCCTTTTCTTCTGTTGCTACAAAGAGTCCACCAGTGTCTTCTATGGTGTGCTGAGCGATTTTTTTGAGAATAATGTTTTCCTCAGCACATTCCCGCGCAGATTCGGGATCATTAACAGCGTACCGTGCTCCACTGTGCAGGAGCCCATGGTTTTTACCCGAAGCCTCTGAAGCAAAGTCGCCCCTCTCAATTAGTAGACTATGGACTCCTCTGAGTGAGAGGTCTCGTAGAATACCACTTCCTACTACGCCGCCACCTATTATAATTACTTCAAACTTCGACATATTGATCTCTACACAGAGAATTCTGAAAGCTTTGCGTAAACATCCTTATCCTTTAACGCCATGTAAACATCGTTGTGAACTTTATATAACTTGTCGTAAACCTCTCGATTGTTTTCATCCGGCTCTCTTCGCTCACCTATCTGCACCATGGTTTCCGCCGCATCCGAAACACTCTTGTAGACTCCAACACCTACGCCTGCTAAAATAGCGGCGCCCAACGAGGTGGCTTCTTCCACCTCTCCCCTTGATACCGGAATATTGTAAATGTCTGCCTGAATCTGGTTCCACAATGGACTTCGGGTTGCGCCTCCTGTGATCCGCACCTCTTGGAATTCTAGTCCCAGTTCCTTCATTACCTCAATGTTTTTCCGCACCTCAAAGCAAGCACCTTCCATTATGGCTCTAACAAGATGTGCTCTAGTGTGACCTAGAGCCAAGCCCACTATCACGCCTCTTGCATCTGGATCCCAGTAGGGAGCCCCTGCACCCACGAAGTGGGGTAGTAAAAGTACTCCTCCCGAGCCGGGAGGTGCCTGTTCTGCCACATCACAAAGAATCTCATAAGGGTCTTTTCCCAGAATTTCCGCCACACTTTTTTCCGGATGCCCCAACTGGTCTCTAAACCATCTGTAAACGCTTCCGGTTGTGAACATGCTAGCCTCAACAACCCATTTACCGGGATCAGCATGACAGCTAAAGAGTACCCGTTTCCTAGGATCACGTTTAGGCTTATCCGTGTAAGCCAGTAGAAAGGTTCCAGTACCCATAGTTGCCTTAATTCTACCCGGCTTTATTACACCAACGCCTAATGCGCCACACTGCTGGTCTCCTCCTCCTGCGATCACCGGTGTTCCTTCAGCAAAACCAGTTTCTCTTGCCGCTCTGGCGGTTACTTCTCCAATTTTTTTGCCTGAAGCATGGGTTTTAACCAATTTCTCGGGTGGAATTTCCAAGGCGTTACAGATTTTCTCTGACCAATTGAACTTTTCTACGTCGAAAAGAAGGGTTCTTGAGGCGTTTGACCAGTCTGTTATGAACTCGTTTGACAATTTCATCTCGATGAAATCGTGGACCAGCATGAATTTATAAGTGGAATCAAAAATTTTCGGTTCATTTTCCTTTATCCACAGAATCTTGGGAGCTGAAAAATACGGGTCAATGGTGAGACCTGCGATTTGATAAATCTGGTCGGCACCCACTTTCTGTCTTATCTCGTCACACTGTTTAACTGTCCTACGGTCCTGCCAAACAATAGCATTTCTAAGGGGGTTTCCATCCTCATCGACGGGAACCGTTGTTTCGCGCTGGTTAGTAACACTAATACTAGCAATGTCTCCGGGATTGATGCCTGCTTTCTCAATAGCCCTCTTTGAGGTATTACAGACAGCTCTCCACCAGTCTGAAGCGTTTTGTTCAACCCAAGCAGGACGAGGATAAGTGCTCGGATACTCCTCATAATCTCTAGCTATTTCTCTTCCATTTTCACTAAAGATTATAGTACGGCAACCAATAGTGCCGGCATCTATAGCCGCTAACACCTGCATTCATATGCACCTCTTCCAAACTTCCAAGAAGTAAAAACAATCCATAATATGTCTGAAATATCTAATAAGACTAGCCCTCAAAAGAAGCGTTTTATTTCAAAAATATTCAATTACAATAAAAAATAGAAAGAAATAAAAAAGGAAACCAGAATTACATGCCTAAAAGCTTTTTCAATTCTGCCGGCTCGTCGCCTTCTTCAACAAATATTTCTTCTTGTACACCGACACGTTCCGCATCAAACTTTCTGGCCAGTCTTCCTCCAACCACTTTCTCTCGAACACTGCAGTTCTTGCCTTGCCAAATATACACTTTTTTATAAGTATCTATTAGGAAAACGTCTTCAGAGTCCAGAGAATCTTTGGATAGGGGAACTTGAATGAACTGCACGTCTTCAAGTGTTTTGAACTCTTCTCCCGAAACCCGGTACATAACAGTTGGAAGCGTTTTTTTCTCCACTTTTTTGAGTATGGATTTGGCAAGATCCTTGTCCACTATACGCATACCGCCTACTGCTCTTCTGAATTCTATGGGTTCCTGGCCTTCATCAACAGTCTCCACATCGGGGTGACCGCGACGCTCCTTGTCCAGCAAATCGCTTATGAATGCACCGGCAAACTTTTCATCAACTGTGGTTTTGGAGCCGAGCCAGATCCAAATTCTGTTTCCTGCATCCACAACATAGGTATCTCCGGTTGAAAAGACAGGCTGTTCTATCTGCTCGTAATCGCCTTCCCTGATCATGTAGATTTTAGCCAAGAGGTTGTACCTCCTGTTTTTATTTGTACGATTTATAATATTATAACTGGATTATATTAATTTATTTAAAGCTGAGTGGATGAAAATTGTGGTTTAACTCAAAATTTCAATGAAGAATCCGTGATTATTATGATTTTCCTGTGATTAGATTTTTAAACCGTTTGTCGGATAGGTTAAGGTGTCTTTTTGAGGTGTTTTTATGAATGTTGCCATAAATTATTGGAAGAGAGTTGAAAACATCAGGGCTACAATGGAACGAAATGGATTTGATGTTCTGGTATTGACTAGGAATAAGGAGTTAACCTATATTTTAGGGGCGTTTCTGCCTTGGAGAAGTGCTATGATTGTGCCTCTGGACGGTGAAATTCAACTTTACACAGTTCTAAGTGACGCTGAGAGAATTAAAGATGACAGCTGGATAGAGAACGTTTCGATTTACGCTCCAGTTCCCACTCTTTCCTGGACCGATCAAGTGATTGCTTATCTTAAGGAGAATAAGCTTGATAAATCGACCATAGGTATTAATTTAGGATACACGATTAGGGTCAATGAGGGATATCTATTTGCAACTGAATTTGAGGAATTAAAAAGCGGGCTTCCAGATGCCAATTTTAAAAACGCAGTCCAAGCCCTTGATGAAGTTATTGCGATAAAGGAAAAAGGCCAGTATTTGAAAATGAGTTTTTGGGGGTAGGGATACCCTTATAGTGGAGAGAA
>NZ_JBRAKS010000081.1:0-13138 GCF_052745115.1 Candidatus Jordarchaeum sp. | reverse complement strand
TGGTGAGTATGATAATAAAATGACCTAATAACTTAAATACCGCAAAACTTTAGTAGTTATATATTTTTAGGCGTTTTACGTTTACTGTTAAAAATAATTCATTTAGGGAAAAGGTTTGGTTAAATCATTTTTTTCAAGAGTTCGTTGATTTTTCCCCCGCGGTATCCTAGTTCTCCATTTGAATGTAAGGCTCTTTTTACGGTTCTGTAAAATCCTCCCTTTGGAGGATGGAGTCTAAAAACAGGTTTTAGGTCAGGTAAATCGTTTAATTTGGCTTGTTTTTCATAGACTGCTTTTGCGAATTCTTCTATAGTTTTAAATTTTAATTTTTCTTTGATGTATTGATCGCTTAATTTCTTATCACCTATGAGTCTTCCTCTTTTGCTCAGAAGTAGATTTAGAGTATCGGCGTCTATTTCTCCCCAAGTAATGTAGTCCTTGGCCTTCTGTAGCATTCCGAGGTAGCTTGGTGAGTTGTTTATTAATGCGGCGTGGTTCACGTGGTGTAGTCTAAGCATTTTGAGTGTGTCGTTTATTTCTTTTCTGACATTAACGCTTCCTCGAAGTCTTATAACCGCTAACAATATGTTTGGTTCCATCAGTTTCAACTCCTTACCCAATCTTTTGGATGCATTATTTCATAGGTCTTTTTAAGAGCATCAAAAGTGGCATATGCGAAATTTACGGTGGTTTTAGTGTGTCCTCGTGACCATGACCAACAATCGGTAATGCCAGCTAGTCTCAATATTATTCTTGCAACATCAGACGCAACAAGCCCTACTCCTCGGGGGGCGGGGATCAGTTTGATTTCCACGCTTCCAGATTTACCTATTGTTTCAAAGGGTAGAGAGTGGGGGTCACCACATCCACATTCCCAGCTTCCACATCCTCTTCGTACCGGTATTATGTTCATTTTGGCGCTAATTATTGCTTTTCTTATTGCGGGGCCGATCTCTGTAGCCTTTGCCTCACTTATTCCAATATATCCGTTGTTATTACCCACGGCTACTGTAGCTTTAAAACGATTTTTTTCTCCAGCATCGGTTTGTTTTTGGACTAGGTTGATGTCTATGACTTCTTCTTCTAATCCGGGTAAGAGGACTTCTATTATTTCAGGCTCCATGATGCGTAGGCTTTGTTGGAAGATTTCCTCTATGCTTGTGATTAATCCTTCTTTAACCATTAAGCCGACTCTTGTTTTGGGTATCCATTCTTTTTCGTATTCGGTTTGGGACATCTATTTTTTGCCTCCGAAACTTTCAAGAATTGCATTTTTCACTGTGTCGAAATGCGTGGGGAGATTTTCCGGTTTCACTTTACGTTTTAACTGTTTTGAAAATTGCCTATTATATATTTCAGGGTTTTCAGATTGTAGCATTTTGGCGTATTCCGCTATATGTTCTCCGCGTATCCGGGAATCATCAGGGAGTACCTCCTCCCCGTATGGAATTTCAAGTTCTCCATCAACAGCTCCTTTGAGAACGGCAAATAAGCTATTGTTTTTTATAGATGCCTGTAATCCGATATCGAATACAATTTTTTTGATTTTTTTCTTTTTTGCTTTTAGACCAATTAGAAGGCCTGTAAGGTAGGCTGCAGGTATGTTTCCGCAGTGTCCTTTCCATCCATAATTTTTTTTAAGCTCATGCGTATGAGCAGTAACTAAAACTTTATCACCTTCAGGTAGAGATTCGATTATTTGTGCTGAAATATTATTTATACTCCTTCTGACAACTAGGCGGGGTAGTCTGGAAACCAGTAGGTTTCTTCTCAGATAGTAATCTGTTTTTTGTTCCCGTCTTCTTCTTGATAGAACTCTGTATCTTGGATTTTTAGGCATCATCAAGACCTCTGGCGAGAAATTCATACATCTCAATAAGTTTGTTCATTTGAGAATTGTGAAATAAACAACAACAATTAACATTTAAAATATTTCTACCAATATGGTGGGTTTTTTACACCAATTTTTTAACATGATGGATATTAATTTTTAAAAAATTTAGCGTCTAGCTAACTTTTGTTCTTTTATATAAGATTTAACATGCGCTACGTTACGAAACGCTCCTCCCTTAGTCATTAGATAAAGCTTCCTATGTACAGTTGGCGTAATGGCTCTTCTTGCTCTCAGTTCTTTCAGAAGTTTACGGATTGGCCGAATTTTTTTCATCCATAGTTCTTTTCTTGAAATGCGTGAATATTTCTTGCCTCTTAGTTTTCCCTCGCCGCGCCTCTGGCCTTTTCTCTTTTTCTTTGCGAGCCTTCGCGCCCTTCCCCGACTGGCTCCCACAGTGTCTTTCGCGCGTATTGCCTTGTTTTTAATTAAAGCTCGGATATCTTCTTTTCTAATAGCCATGGAAACATTATCCACATTCTCAGGGTCGACCCATACTTTATTTTCGCCGACTTTGAGAATCTTTGCCGCCATTTTTCTTTGAGTTCTAAGATTCAATTTGTTTGACCTCTTCTTTTTCTACTTTTTTCTTTGCTTTTTTCTGTTTTGCAAGCTTCTTTTCTTTCTCTTCGCCCTCTTTCTTTGCTGTTACTTTTGCTTCTTTAATCCATTCTTTAATCTGTTCTACAGGTACTTCAATTATTTCAGATAACTCGGCAATTTCGGTTTCCTCAGCCAAATCCTCAGCGCTGAATATTCCAATTTCTTTTAATTTTTTAGCTATCGTCTTATCTATACCTTTAATGGTTGTTAATTCAGTTTCTCCTACACTCAGCGTTACCTCTTCAACTTTCTTTTTACTCTTTTTCTTTTTCGAAGCTTCTAATTCTTCGACTTCTAGTTCTTCTAGGTCCTCTTCACTGAGGGTTTCAGCCTCTTCTAAGCCTTCCTCAAGCTCCTCTTCCGTCAGAATTATGCGTGGATTTAGTATCCAAATCATTTTCTGTTCAGCGGAATCCATAACGTCAACAGCTTTGCGTCCACCAACATTACTAGCTATACGAATTGCTTGTTTCTCAGGATCAACTTTTTCCAGATCCTGAACATTATAAACTAACACCTCCTCAAAGCCCGAGGGGTGTAATCCTCTCACCCGTTTGGGACTACCATATCCAATGCTTGGAGACTTAGGTAACCCCTTTCTCTTATGCCTTAAAGCATTATCAGTACCCTTTGGTGCCCGCCAACGCTTTTTTACTCTCTTGTAACGCCAACTCTCATAGGCAACGAAATTTGGTTTTTTCCCTTTGATTTTTTTCCGCAAACGTAAGAGTCTTTTTTCGGTCAATGTAAATTCCCTTCTAGAAGTATCACCAATAATTGATGAACGTAACATTAGAACTTATATAAGATTCTCTTTTAGCTTTGAGAATGAAGAGATTACTTAAACTTAAATTTTACGCATTCCATATGAAAAAAATCTCAATTCCCTTCCACTATTTCAGTGAAATTAATAATTATATTTGTGCTACTTCGATGGAAACCAATCGAATATACAATTTATATACTTCAAAAACAATAATTTAAACTTGAATTATTCCTCCTTAAATCATGATGGATGAATTAAAATCTTTTAATTCGAGGCCCAAAAGTTGTTCCGTGAGTTAAAGAACTTATTTAAAAAAATCAGGAGGCTCGATTATGGGAGAAGATAATGTTTCAAAGATTTTCCAAGAAGTTTCTGCTCTCAAGAGTATTATGGATGATTTTGCAAAGGTGGTAGCTTCTGTTTTTAATGAAATAAAAGCTAGTATTTCAAGTATCCAAGCAAGTACCCAGGCTATACAATCAAGCATTCAAAACTTAAATTCCACGCTTCCGCAACAATTGCGAGACGCTTTAAAAGAAGACCTAAGCAGTTTTAAAGAGGTTATTAAATCGATACAAGTAGGAGTTCCCGCATCTTCAGCTTTTGCGGCTCCGGCTGAAGGAGATGTAGGGACACCTGGCGTTATTCATGCCCGAGCCGGCCTAAGAGGCCCTGCAAGTGCATTTTCACCCTTAATTGAAGCTTTGGAAATGAGATCCACAGCTGCAGACATCGCTAGCAAATTGGAAGATGTGAGAGACACACTACAATCTCGTTACCCCTCAAATCCTGCTTTCTACGAAATGACGCGAGTTGCAAAACAACTAAGGAATAAAGGGAGCGCTAAACTGGACAGAATGGCAACAAATGAACTAATAAAATTGGCAGAAGAGTGGAGTGAAAGGATAGTTAAGTAGTCCTCGAACTTTCAAACACAGATAAACAATATTTTTCTTAGTGATATCCGCCGGTCGGCTAATAAATTTACAGGAAAGGATTCTTTAAAAAATGATGATAGGGAACAAATATTATATTTTACTACTCTTTCTATCCGTAACAAATATTAATTAAGATGTGCTAGGCTTTGTATCCATCATTATAATGTCTATTAATGGTTTAGCCAAGATCTAGGGTTAGAGTTTAATTAATTATATGGACATCTCTATTAAGGAAATTTCTACAATTTCAAGGAAGGGAAAAAAATGGTTAAAACGGCATATTCAAAACTAGAAGTTAAAATTCCCAGTAATATAAATGCACAACTAAAAGACATGGTTGTGGAGATAAGTGGACCTTTAGGATCGATGAGCAAAGATTTTTCACATGCTAAACAAATTAAAATTTCTAAAACGGATAATAAGATTATTTTAGATACGCTTTTCCCTGATAAAAAGAAAGCAGCACTACTTGGCACCATTAAAAGCCACATACAGAATATGATAGATGGTGTGACCCACAAATTTAGATATGAAATGAAAATAGTATACGCTCATTTCCCAGTAAACGTTGAATTTGACTCAGCAAAAAGAGTACTCCTAATAAAAAATTTCTTAGGAGAAAGAAGCGATCGCAGAGCAAGAGTTCTAGAGGGTGTTGACGTTCAAATCGAAGAGGATAACATTATTCTTGAAGGAGTAGATAAGGAAAAGATTGGACAATCTGCGGCTAATATTCAACGGGCCACCAGAATTAGAAAAAAGGATCCCAGAATTTTTGGTGATGGTATTTACGTATATAGAAAATACGTTGGAGACGAGATTGAGTGGAAAATAATTTAAAGTAATTTTAATGATTATGAATCTACTAATATTAACAATAATTGTTACTATTAAAATATTGTAAAGATATTTCTCTTGATTAAAGGATTCTTCTTATACCATTTAATATACAAATGCAATCAGTCGGCCACCGGTTTTTTGGGTTTTAGCCTCGTAGTGTGATATCACCCCGTAGGGGGTTGAAACAATTAATACTCCAAAATCTTGGGCGGGCAGATACTGTTTTTCCACTTCTTCGAAGTTTTTATTTTTTACGGGAAAACGCGGTTTTATTACTCCACATTTATTTATTCTTCCAAGAAGTTGGACTCGAAATTTACCTGCACGCCCATCATCTATATATTCGAACTCTCCTATATAACCTTGTTTTTGCATTACTCGGAGAATGTTTCCAATAAGTTTAGAAGCAATATCGATAATCACTTCCCTCTTTCCTACTCTTTCACTATTGTTTATGCTACAGAGCGCATCTGCGACTGGATCATTTCTGGTCAAGTGATTCACCCCATTTATTCATATTTTTTGAAACCAATTTTTTCCGCCTTTTCTCTAAAACATCTTCTGCAAATATACAAGTTATACCGCCTAATTACCGCCCTATGTGTACCACAGACTTTGCATACACGACTGCCTCTACCAAACCTCTTTTTTGACATTAATAATAGCTCTCCTCTTTCTTTTCTTCAAATGATAATCCGAATTCTTCCTCCATAAAGATCATTGTTTCTTCTCTGGTCATTTGATGTGGCCGAGGAATATTTTTACGCTTAATTCTTCTTCTCTTAACCCTATATCCGGGCCGCTCTATAGTAACACAAATATCCATTCCGAATATGCCCAATTGCGGATCATAGCGAACCCCTGGAATCTCTATGTGTTCCCTTATTCCAAAAGAAAAGTTTCCTCTTGAATCTATTGACCCAGACTCAAGACGCATTTCCACAACTTCAAGAGTTCTCCTTAAAAATTCATAGGCTTTCTCTCCCCGAAGAGTAACTTTACAAGATATAGGTTCCCCTTTTCTTATTCCCCAATCACGAATAGTTTTCCTAGATTTTCTTTGAACTGGCTTTTGTCCAGTTAAACTTTCTAGCACATTAGTAGCCTTGACTAGCTTTTCCCCGCTAGCACCAACCCCGAAATTAATTACCACTTTCTCAATTCGGGGTTTCCTCATAGGATTTTCTTTCCAATAATTTAAAAAATACTCTTTATTGACAGCTTCGTTACTCAAGGAATCAACTCTCCAATACCGTTTCTACAAGTCGTATTTCGGGTTCATTTTCTCCTACTGGGAACACGTATTCCAATGCGGTTTCAAATATAGTACCATCAGAACCCTTTAATGAAACAACACTCGCATGGGGACCAAATCTGGGTATGATTTCCTTAATTTTTCCCTGAAAGCCCATGTTTTTACCATCAACAACTATGGCAAGGTTCTCCTCCTTGAATGGGATGTGCCCTAATATTTCTTGGTTAGGTATAGAAATTTTTAATGTGTCTTTAGTTTTGTAGGGAACCAGTTCATCAGGAGATATTTTAGGATCTTCTAATCTGAACAAAATATTTCTACCATCATGTAAATTTAATTGTAGATGACCCTCCTTTACAGTGACCTTATTTTCAATCTGAACCAGTTTATAGGAGGTTTCATCACCATCGATTGGTACAGGTCTCAACCCTCTCTTCGGTAATGGTAGTATACGATAAAACTTGTTTAATTTTGTAACTTCAACCACATCCATTAAGCCTACAGGAAACTTGTGATCACGTCTGACCACACCATCAACCTTAATGGTCCCCTCTGAAAGAATACGTTTCGTCTCACGATAACTATCACAATATTGCAGAACATCGCGAACCAGTATCAGAAGAGTTAAACTTTCCTGGATGCCGTGTGGCCCAGCTCTAGGTTTCGCAGTCCACTTAGCTTCCTTCCTAAAAATTGGCCAGATTCTCGGTGAAGATATTCTTTTTTGCTGCTTTCTTCCGCCCTTTTTACCCAAATTAATCGACCTCCGCCGCTCCTGTTTTTCTTTTGATAACCTCTTTTCTCCTCTTATCATCCAGTTTAAGTTTGCCTATCATCACATTGGAGGGATGGATTGGATAAAAAATCGTTGTTCCATCAGCTTTTTCCACGCTGGCGCCTGCTACGTGTATTCGATAATTCTGAGTATCTATTTTTTCTACCTTACCTTCTAAACCGGAAAATGAACCAGTTATAACAACCACTTCATCCTCTTTTCTAAGAGGCATAGACCTTATACCATATTTTGCTTTCAAATCCGGCGTTAAGGCCGCACTAACCATTTTCCTTCGTCTATGTTTAGAAGCAGTGTAAAGTCTTTTTCTTTGAATTCTGGGTTTTTTCGATTTCATTGACACACTTCCTGCAACCTCTAAATAATAGTGCTTGCAACGCCAGCCAAGCGCGGCCAACGTTCCGCAGCCTCTTTGGCGACTGGCCCTCTTATTTCTGAACCCTTAGGCTGCCCCTCCGGATTAGTTATTACCGCCGCGTTATCTTCGAATTGGATCCAACTGCCATTAGGCCTACGGTATGGTTTTTTCTGTCTTACAATTATTGCCCTTAATACTTGTCGCCGCATATCAGGAGTCCCCTTTTTAACGGTAACCACCGCCATATCCCCCACTGAAGCTGAAGCCATCCTTCTCAATCGTCCCTTGTATCCAATTACGGAAATTATTTCCACTATCCGCGCACCTGAATTGTCAGTACAAGGTAATTTTGCTCCTATATTTATTCCTCTAGATATATCAGGTATGAATAATGCGCCTACGCGACCGCGACCTCTTTTAGGCAATTATTACTCCTCCTTTTTCTCCACAACTACAAACGCTACTGTTTTGCTAATTCGACGACACTCCATAATCTTCACTACATCTCCAACTTTAACATCAATACAAGAAGGCCTATGAGCCGGAGTATGAGAATGCCTGCGCTCATACCTTCTATACTTTTTAACATACCAAAGATAGTCACGCCTAACTATTACAGTGTTTTGCATCTTATCACTAACAACTACACCCTCAAATATCCTTCCTCTCACTGGTAATCGTCCATGGAAAGGACAAAAGGCATCATCACACTTGCTTTTAGGAGGGGTAACCTCTATTCCAATATTTCGAGCCATTATGTATCCTCTCTATTTCAAATGGGTTCCTTTTTCGGGGTCTGTTAAACGGTTAGCTAAATTTAACACATTCTTGTAGATGAACCGATTTTTCAAGACTATTTAAAAGGTTTGCGGATTTATTTAACTTTATATAAATTTTTTATACGATCCTCGGGTCTACCAATCATTTTCTTGCCTTCGATTTCTATTGTTTCACCCTCAGAAAGTAAGAATTCAAAGATAGACATGTTTTTTGGAATTTTTTTTATTCCATTACTTTCTATTATAATCATGTTTTTTGTTTCATCAATCACCTTTCCGCTAATTAGGTAACCTTTATGTGTACTCTTAATTACTCGTACTTGTAACCCTATCAACTCGTGATATATTATATTTTCTTTAGTTCTCTTTACTCTCTTGTTATAGATTTTCATGCTTTCTAGTAACATATTTTGTTCATAAAAATTTTAAGAATTAATTATTATTCTGGAGTTTTTTTCTTCTCATTAATCACGGTAAGAGTTCTCGCTATTGTTCTCCTAATTTCTTTAATCCTACCCGGATTTTCAATTGCGCCACCTGAAGCTTGCAAAGCTCTCTGCTCTAACAGTTCTGCCCTATACTCTTCTAATTTCTTCTCTAATTCTTCCGAACTCCATTTTCTTATATCCTTCATTTTTGCAATAGGCATTTTTAATCACCAGAATTTTTTTAGCTAATTACTCGCCTACCCTTCGTTCTCTCCCTCTAATGATACTCCCTCTTCTGTACCAGTAGATAAGGGCTCTTTTGGCTCCAGAATTTCTATATCATCCGGCAAATGTGAATCAGGAAGCATTATTTTGATGTGTACACCAGTTATTCCAGGTTTACTCAGAGCATGAGCAACAGCTTCGTCAACATATTGTACTGATGGCTCGCCCGTTTTTGAAATGAAACCTTCAATAAACTTTTGATATCTTGCACGTTGACTTGTAAGTTTTCCACCAATCCTTATTTCAATACCTTTTGCACCGGCGGTCATAACTCTTCTAAGAATTGAGTACGCGGCTCTTCGGAAGTGAATTCCCCTTTCCAGAGCTGATGCTAAACGTGACGCCATTACTCGGGCATTAAGTTCTGGTTTTTCAATTTCATTGACTTCAATCTGAGGATTCTCAAGTCCAAATTTACCTTCTAAAGCTTCAGTAAGGTCTCTAACGGTACGCCCCCTTCTTCCTATCACTAGACCGGGACGAGCAGCATGAATTATTACTCTAGTCCCTAAGGCGGTTTTTTGAATATCTACCTTCCCATATCCAGCCTTCTTGAGTTCATTGGCTAAATAATCATCAATTTCCGCCTTTCGAATCCCTCGTTCAATAAAATGGTCTTTTGCAGGCATTTACATTTCCTTCCAAGTTACTATACTATTCTACAGACACTCTTTCTTCTTCCACAACAATTTCTACATGGGTTAAGTTTTTATATTTGGGAGAGGTTCTCCCGAAAGCACGCGGCATAAATCGCTTAATTATACGACCACGTTGAGCCGCCGCGTGAACGATACGTAAACTATCGGTGTCCAACCCCTTATAGGTTGCATTTCCCTCAACGTTATCGAGAACTTTTAAGATTGCTCGGGCAGCCTTTACTGGGTATCCACCAGTATACCATTTATGGAGACCCTTGTGATGACCCCGCTGTTTCTTATATCGCTTATAGGGAACCATCTGCTTCATGTCCACGATTGCTTCTAGAAATTCCTTGGCTTCAAACAGCATCTTACCCTTAATACTATTACAAACTTCACGTGCCTGTTTTGGTGATACTCTAACGTCTCTTCCACTAGCTTTCGCAGTACGGTCAGGGTCGAGCCCAAACACCGAATATTTAAAGTTAGGCATTCGCGTACACCCATGTTCTTATTTAAGCTTGTGTGAGTTATATCCACATTAAGAAACGTATAAAAACATTTTGCTTTTTAATAATTCGGTAATTTAATAACATTGGCTTCCAAAATTCAATTTACAATAAGTTGAATGCAATTTATCTTATGAGTAAACCTTTTAGACTTTACTTGTATATAAAAATAAGGAAATTTGATTATTAATTCCAAATTAAATTAATTATTGTTAAAGTCTTGACTGCGTATTTATCATATCTGAAACCGTTTAATGGAGGAATACAATCAATTGAGTATTGTAAGTGGTGATTTCTTTAGAGAGCTTTCAGCTCTTGTTGGATCACGTATTGAGGTTAACACAGATTCTGGAAAATCCTACAATGGTATACTCAAAGGATATGACAGAAACACACTTAGCATCGTCCTAGCCGAAGCTAAGGATAATCAAGGAACTTTCTATCACCGCATATTCATTAGAGGCGAAAAAATCAATGAAATAATAAAAGCAGAGGAACCCTTCGACATAAAAGGTCTATATCTTGAAATCGAAAAAATTTTCCCTCCCGGAGAAGTAGAATTTTTTGAAGATAGCAGAATTATAAGGGTTCTAAAGAAGGTAAGAGTAACCGAGGAGGGTGTTGAAGGGGAAGGCCCTCTAGCAGATAGAATAAGACAGGTATATGATAAATATATTCTAGAGCAAAAACCAGAATAATAAACACTAATAATTTAAGATTCGTAACAGGGACGCGTCCATAAGTGAAGCTCGTTCAAACTTCACAATAATCCCACTTCTAAAATACACATTCGTAAGCATTTTTTTAATCTATCTTTAGTGGAAATTCGTAAATTCTACACAAGGCCACCGCTTTCCAAGGATCTAGTAATCCCTGCTTTTGTTGATACTCGTTTCTGGCCTTTTCTTCCCTTGCTTCAATGCATTCCCTGCACCGAGGATGCCTCGGGTCAATTAGCCCAGCATGATGCTGTGTGGCCCGTCACAAGAAGCGCAGTGAAGCATTAATACTGGAAGTCCACCGATTTCTACGCGAAAATACTCATTCACATCAAACTCATTCTTAAAATCTGGCCAGGTTTCATAAAGACTCTGATCTTCAAGAACTTCCTTTAAACGTAGAAAAATATTTTCGAAACTTGTCATCTCCAAACACCATCCATACACTTCTGTTTATTTCTACTCTCGAGAACTTACTTTTGTAAATCAGTTAGATTATAAAAGATATCCTTTTTGGGAGTATACACCTATTTGGAACCATGAAGTAGCTCAAATATTTTTCTACTCTTAATTTAGAATTAAATGGATTTAAATTCTAGTAATATATCAAAAGGCTTATTCTGGTTTATTAATTCTTTAAATTAGGTATTAAAAACCAATTTAGAAATTACTATTTTCCAAATGATTTTCCAATCGTATAGGCGTTTTCAAGTGATTTGGGTTGCTTCAGCACTTCACCCTTCTCGTGTGCTTTTACACAAAGACTTTCTACTAGCTGCATTCCTAGCCTATTGAAAATATTTTTAAAAAGTTTTATCAAATCCTTGCAGGCTTTATAGCCTTCATCACTAGGAATCACTAGAATCACTTTCTTTCCCCTCAATTTATTATTCACAGTATACGGTCTGAGGCGGTCAATCAGTAGTTTCATCTTAGCAGACATGCTATTCCAGTAGAGTGGCGTACCAAATATTATCACATCACTTTGGTCAAGTTCCTTGTAAATTCTTTGCATATCATCATTTTCCGAACATTTTAACTCCTTAAGACATTTTTTACAATCTGCGCACGGCAGAATTGTTAGATCATAGAGGTAAAACTTTTTAGTAGATGAGCCAACTTGATTTGCTCCTTCCAGAATCTTATCAATCAATAAGTCAGTATTACCTTTCTTTCTGGGGCTTCCGACTAGTCCAGTAACCTTCATAGAGAATTCACCAGTAATAAATCCGCATTTTTACTTTAACTATTTTTCTTTAACAAAATTTCTTAATGTACCCCATAGCGTACTCTAGTGCCTGATTCAACTCAGCATCACTTATCCCCGGAACACCACACGACATTAAAAGAATTTTCTTAGTTTTTAGAGTAATTTTGGAATCATCAGAGTCACGATAAGGATAAATCGCTACAAGCTTCTTACTATCGGAAACCACTATTTCTCCCCCAATAAGCTTTTTTGGCTTCTTCATCCCAATACCGAGGAAAAACTCACCCTCTCTTGAAAAACGCATGTTTAGACCACCATCAAGGGTGCCCAAATCAAAGGCTGCCAGAGGAACTCCGCTCTTAATGCTCGCTAAATTGTAAGAGTCAACAGCAGTATTTATTCTGGGAATTGGCTTCTCTTGAAGAATCCTTCTAATCAGGGCCTCCGAAGCTGGACGAATTTTTGTAGGATCAATGTTTATTTTCCAAAAGAAATCCCGGTACTTTCTCATCCTCTCATCATCTTTTAAACCCTCAAGATCATAATTTCTCTTTATCTCCTCAAATACCACCTGTTTAAACTCCTCAAGTTCGCCTTTCTCCCTCTCAATCCGCACTCCCTCAACAACAGCGGTTTTCGCGTTTAAATCAGGAAACCTCTCTTTAATCTCTGAGTCAATAACCAGCATTTCAATCCCTACTAGAAAGATTTTATTGAAAAAATTTTGGAGTAGAATAAATGGGTGGGAGAGGATTTGAACCCCTTTAAGGAACACTAAGGTCTAAGTGTTTGACCTCCTGAGCCCAAGTCAGGAATCATACCAAGTTTTCCGCTAAAGAATAGCTCTAGACTACCCACCCAACAGTTATATACAACCAACTGATTTTTTGTATGTTCTTATTCTACTTGTGGTGTATAAAAAGATTACTTTTATTAAATGTATCACTACAATAAGCTAGTGTACCTGATGGTTCTGGTACTAAATACGGTTGGTGGGTCTGATTAGTGTTTTGGTTTTCATTTTTCATCTCCACGCTCTTAATCCCTTTCTCCAAACCGTTGCCCGAGGACGCTACCCCCAGAAGTCGGGACGCCGCTGAGAAACCAGCACCCTAAATCTGACCCG
>NZ_JBRAKS010000080.1:0-13182 GCF_052745115.1 Candidatus Jordarchaeum sp. | reverse complement strand
GGTTGTAGCCTTGTATTGGACGTCTCTGCGGATGTTTGGGTTCATGATTAAAGTCTAAGAATGGTATTATTTATCATTAAATCTTTCTACTGTTGTGAACCCTAATCGCAGACTATAATGGCATAAAGAATGCTTCCCATATCCGGGATGAAATCACTGACATCATTTGCACCGCGGAACAAATGTATGCTTGTGGCATAGCTGGTTCCGTTAGAGGAAAACCCAGGGGGCCTAATACCTATGAGCCAGACATAACAATGGTGAACATAGGCAAGTATATAGCGGGAACACACATCTACGAAGAGATTTACCGCGTCCATGACATTGCGGGAGGATTTGCGATTACCTGCCCCTCAGAGAAGGATTTCAAAAATCCGGAAACCAGGTCGTTCCTCGAAAAATACCTGAAAGGCAAAGCAGAAGTATCATCTCTGGATCGCATGAAAGCCTTTAAACTGGTGGAAGACCTAACGGCACATGGGTTTGCAGGCTGGTTAATGGTTGCCAGCTGCCACGGTGGAGGCTCCCCGGAAGCTCAAAGGATCACAATCTATAGAGGCTATGATATGGACACTAGAGAAAAAATCGCAAAATGCTTAGCCGGTATCGATGAATTTAAAAACTTTCCAGAATTTAAACCGTAATACTAACCATTTATCCAACGCAAAAAGGTTTACAATCTTAAATCAGGAGTAAATAGTTTTGACGTCGGAAGCATTGGATATAAAGGATACTTGTTTGAAAATTAGGAGTTTATTGGAAGAATCTGTTAAAAGAAATTTGGCTGAGGGGATACTGCTCTCGGGAGGACTGGACACTTCTATCATAGCAGCATTAGCGTCAAAATATCAAAAACTAAAGGCTTTCACGGTGGCTTTCGCAGAAGCTCCTTCACCAGACGTCGAATACGCAAAACAGATAACCAAAATGTTCAAACTAGAACACACAATCCATAAATTAACCATGAAAGAGCTGAAAACCGCACTGCGCACCACCATTCGAGTATTGAAATCTTTTGACCCTATGGAAATACGAAACAGTGTTGTGATCCTAGTGGACTTAAAAGAGGCCAAGAAAGCGGGAGTAAAAACAGTGCTCACCGGGGACGGAGCCGACGAACTCTTCGCAGGATACAGCTTCCTCTTAAACTACTCCCCAGAAGAGCTAAACCGTGAACTCCAAAAAATTTGGGAAAACGTGCATTTCTCATCACAGGACCTCGCCGCATATCTCAAAATGAAGGTTAAGTTGCCATTTCTTGACGATGAATTTCAATCCTTCGCAAAACAGGTGGAACCGGAGCTTAAAGTGCAAAGGGAAAATGGCAGCTTGTATGGGAAATGGATTTTGAGAAAAGCCTTCGAGGGAATCTTACCACCGAACATCGTTTGGAGAGTGAAAACACCGATAGAACAGGGCTCTGGAACAGCTTTTCTACCTCAAATATTTGATGAACTAATCAAAGACACAGACTTTGAGGAGAAAAGCCGAAACTACTTACTGGAAGACGGAGTTGAAATCCGGGACAAGGAACATTTAACCTATTATGAAATATACCGATCCAAGATAGGGGTGCCCTCCCCCAAGGATTCTGAAGGAAAAATCTGTCCCAAATGTAACTCTAATGTTAAAAAAGGCTCCACATATTGCAGAACCTGCGGAGCATATCCAATCTAAATTAAACCTAACTGCTCCAATTTTTCTTTCAAGGATTTTTTAAAGGTTTTATTTTTTGACAAAGCTAGTGCATTTTTAAGAAAGAAAAAGATCCTACAAAAAATTAAAAAAACATGTAGATACTAAGCCAATTGGGACTCATTGCTTGAGAATGAGGTGTGAAATTGGGAAAATCCGATAAGTCGATTAGAGGGAAAAATGAAGCCTCCACGAAAAGGGTAGTATCCGAAAGACTTGTGGTTCAAATTGATTCCTCTAAGTGGATACCGGCGTCTTTCAAAGTCAGCCCGGACAGCAGGCGTGTAACCTATGTATCAGAAATAGGTAGAAATAGATTTGCGGTTGTCTTGGATGGAAAAGAGGGGGGCAATATGATGGCATAGTAAAAGATTCTCTAATCTTCAGCCCAGATAGCACTCGGATGGCATATATTGCCAAAATGGATAAAAAATGGGTCGTGGTTGTGAATGGAAGAGAGGAGAAGCAATACGATGGCATAGTAAAAAATTCTCTTATTTTTAGCCCGGATAGCACTCGGGTGGCTTATGTGGCTGCGGCAGGCAGAAAGCGGTTTGCAGTCGTGGATGGAATAGAGGAGAAGCAATATGACGGTGTCATAGCTGGCACTCTAATCTTCAGCCCGGATAGCAGGCGACTGGCTTATGTAGCCAAAATGGGTAAAAAATTGTTTGTTGTTGTTGATGGAAGAGAGCAGAAGCAATATGATGGCATTGGGATAGGCTCTCTTACTTTTAGCTCTGATAGTAAGCAGGTGGCCTATATAGCTGCTTTGAGTAAAAAGCAGTTTGTTGTGGTTGATGGAGGAGAGCATAAACAGTACGATAACATCGGGGCAGGTAGACTAATCTTCAGCCCAGAAGGCAAGCGTTTGGCTTACGTGGCCAGAGTGGGAAAAAAATGGTTCGTGGTAGTAGATGGAAAAGAAGGGAAACAATATGATGGTATCTTGGCGGGTACTCCCATCTTCAGTCCTGATAGTAAGAGGCTGGCTTATGTGGCGGCGGCGGATAAAAAATTTTTTATTGTTGTGGATGAAAAAGAGGGAAAGCAATATGAGGGCATAGGGGCGGAATCTCTAATCTTTAGCCCGGATAGCAAGGAAGTGATTTATGCTGCTGCAAATGGGGAAAAATTGTTTATAGTCGTTGATGGAAAAGAGGAGAAGCAATATGATTACAAGGGGGCAAGTAGGCTTATCTTCAGTCCGGACGGTAAGCGGGTGGCTTATACGACTGCAGTAGGCAAAAAGTGGAGTATAGTTATTGATGGAAAAGAAGAAAAGCCATACGATAGCATCGCAACAGGATCTCCAATCTTCAGCCCGGATAGCAAGCGGATAGCTTATGCGACTGCAGAAGGCAAGAAGCAATGTGTGGTCGTGGATGGAAAAGAAGAGAAGCCCTATGAGAAAATCTGGTCAGGTAGTCTCATGTTCAGCCCGGATAGCAAACAGGTAGTTTATGCGGCTAAAGTGAATGAAAATTGGAGTGTTGTCTTGGATGGAAAAATGGGAAAGCAATATGATGACATTGTTGCTATAGGGGAAGGTAGGATTATCTTTGGCTCCCCTGATAGTTTACATTACCTAGTAAGAAAAGGTAGTGGTATCTATTTAGTGACAGAGCAGATAAAATGATTTAAGAAAAAAATTGCGTAAATGTTGTTAAGTAACATAACATCAAATATATTATTTAATATGGAACAGCTTATACCGAATGCTATTTTTAAGAACTATTTTCAATTTTTATTTCATTCACTAGGCTTGCGAATCTTTTATTTTCCCTACCTTAACTGATTATATAAAAAAATTTAACAATATGTTCGTTTAATCACTTTTTATCTAGTTTATGGAGGAATTCTATGGAGCTAGATACTATAAAAATTGAGAAGGAAGCCGGTATTGGTAAGATAATTTTGAATAGGCCGGATAAGCGGAACGCTATCAGTTCTGAGATGTTTATGGATATTGGTGAGGCTGCTCGCATTGTTTCTGATGATGATGAAGTTAAAGTGGTAATTCTTATGGGAGCGGGTAAAGTCTTTTCTGCGGGTATAGACTTCGGCTCTATGGGGGCCTTAGGAGGAGCCTCTTCCTGGACAGTGAGAGACATGTTAAAGAAGAGCCAGACGAACTATAGTAGACTTGAAAACATGGAGAAGCCTGTAATAGCTGCAATACAGGGAGCTGCCATTGGAGCTGGTTTGGAGATGGCTCTGTGCTGCGATATAAGAATCGCTGCGGAGGATGCTAGAATGGGTATCCCAGAGGTATGTTTTGGTCTGGTACCGGATCTGGGGGGTGCTCAGAGGCTTCCCCGAATAATTGGACTGGGAAGGGCAAAAGAGTTAATCTTCACCGGGAGAATCATAGACGCTAAGGAAGCTGAGAGAATAGGACTTGTAAACAAGATTGTTCCTGCTGACAAGTTGATGGAAGCAACAATGGAGATGGCTAATGAGATCAAGGACAACGGTTTAATTGCAATTGGTCTCGCTAAAAAGATTGCGAACAAAGCTATGGAGATTGACATGGAAAGCGTTTTGGAGTATTCGATACTAGCGCAGGATATTTGTATTAGAACAGAGGATATGGGAACCCTATTCACAAGATACATGGAAAAAAAGAGTAAGAAAAAGTAAATCCGTTTAAAGCTCTGCTTTTCCATATTTATTTTGTTTAGTCTTACCTTGCCAGTATCTCGATTATTTTTGGAAAGATGTATTCCGCGAGCTCCGTCCGGGAACCGCCATGGGTTATTACCATGTATTTTCCACGACAAACTTCCTCGGCGCAGCCCTTAACTCTTTCAACCAGTTCTAGAAAGAATGAATCGGTTAATCCCCGGTCACCGTAATCTCCTTGGGCAGTGTCGTGCCCTAAAAGATGAAAGATTATGTTCGGCTTAAAATCTCTTGCTCTGGGAATGAACTCTTGCTCTACTTTGGAGAGGTATTCCCGGTCATTTGTTTCGTAGCCCACATTTACACATATTTTGGTTCCTTCATCCTCCACGGTGTTTGAGCTACAGAAGCAAACATGTAAAACTTCCTTATCACCCATAAATACTGCCCTTGTTCCGTCTCCATGATGGCTATCGGTATCTATTATAGCGTAGCGTCCCCTTCCGAATTTTTCACGCAGAGAAAAAACCGTAGGACCAGTGCAGGAAATATAGGTGCCGCCCCAGGCATGTGAAGGTCCTGCATGGTGACCTGCGCCCACGTCGAAAACTAGCGCGTTATCCAACTCATCACTCCAAATCTTTATGGCAGCATCTATGCATCCACCCACCGAGTGCAGCGCTCCCTCACAATACCAAGCCCTTCTCAAGTCGTTTAAGACAGATTCATCGTGTACCTTTTTTAAAACTTCCCAAGAGACCTTACCTGGAGTAAAAAGTCTGACTCCTTCTAGTTTTAGAGCCCACTCCATTACTCTTGGAAATTTTTCAAACTTGTTTCCTATCACAGGCCAAGAACTCTTAGCAAAAACGTCATGCCAAAAGACTCCAGTCCTCATACAAGACCCTTCCTAAAAAATATTCAATTCTCAACAAATCTTTCCATGGATTTGTGACTTTCTTTTTAGAAAGATATTTTAACCTTTATGTGTTTTTTCTCTACTATTGGAGTTGGGAGTTTTTCCCTGATTGGTAATAAGGAGGAGCTTTTGGTGAAAATTGTTATTATTGGTTTTAGTTTGGCTAGTTTTACCGCTATCCGATATATTTTGAATAATGCTCCTGAAACTGAGGTAGAGGTTTATACTGATGAAGAGTATGCTTATTATCCGCGTCCCAGACTTTATGAAGTTTTGTCCGATGAATCATCCCCTGAAAAAATTGTAATGTACCCGATTAAATGGTATGAGGATAACGGGGTCAAGGTACATTTAGGTAAATCTGTAAAATCTATAATTACTGAAAATAATGAGATTATTTTACAAAATGGTGAGAGAGTCCAATACGATAAACTCCTACTAGCTAATGGGGCCCGTTCCTTTGTTCCTCCCATAAAGGGTGTGGATAAAAAAGGAGTTTTCGCCCTCCGAACCATCGATGATGCGCTTACCATTAAAGAATATGCTAATGATAAGGAGAGTGCGGTTGTGATTGGCGGTGGCTTGCTGGGTTTGGAAATATCTGTGGCTCTCAAAAAGCTTGGTTTAAATGTTACTATTTTAGAGTTTGCTCCTTGGCTTCTTCCCCGACAGATAGATAATGAGGGTTCGGACCTGCTTATTGGTGAATTCGAGAAAAGGGGTGTGGAAATCAAGTGTGGAGCCCAAACAGATGAAATAATAGGTAACGCCGAGGTTTCGGGGGTGAGAATAAAAAGTGGTGAAACTATTCCCGCAGAACTCGTTATATGCGCAACTGGTATCAGAAGTAATATAGAACTGCCTCAAGAGGCGGGCATTAAAGTGAATAGAGGGGTTTTAGTGGATGAGCATCTTAGAACGAATATTGAGAACATTTATGCTGCGGGAGATATAGCTGAGCATAATGGAAGAGTCTACGGCATAATACCGGCCACCACTGAGCAAGCCCAGATAGCTGCTGCAAACATGATAGGGAAAGAATCCACATATAACGGTACGGTAGCTATGAATAGCCTGAAAGTAGTGGGAATAGACCTAACCTCAATAGGCTTGGTTAATCCGGAAACCGAGGAATACGAACAAATCCGGAAAATCGATGCGGACAAATGCCAATACAAAAAAATTGTTGTAAAAGACGATAAAGTGGTGGGCTCAATAATAATCGGAGAGAGGAAAAGCGTTAAACCCATCTCCGACATCATTAAAGAAGGAGTGAACGTAGAAAAAATTAAACACGAACTGCTAAAAGAGGATTTTGACCTTAAAAAACTGGCAGAAAGTAAATAATCCAACACAAACCACGACTAGTAATGTGTGATTATAATAGCTACTTGTCAAAATCTTTTTTAAAAAGGTAAAATGGCTATTAGGTAATATTTATTATGTTCCATTAGAATAATTTAATTATGACTCGTCCATTTTTTCTCGGAGTAGGTTTTGATCAGAGTGGTCAATTCTCTCCACTGAATTATGAAAGCGTAGGCACAAGGCTTGACAACGTAAAATTCGACAAGGAGTGGGGGACTCTAATGGTTTCAGATATCCGAGTTGTGTGGTATAAGAAGAGAAGTGGGAGTGGAAAATCACTACTTAAAGGGGCTCTAGCAGCCACCGCACTAGGCATTGCGGGTTCCGTAGCTGGAGACCTTGTGGGACGCTCGGTAGGCGGTTGGGCTGGCCGTATCGCAGATCATGTCATAACCAGTGCCGGCTACGCAGCTTCTTCGGGAATAATATTCAATGCTATGACTGGAAACGATTTTATGAACTTCAGCCAGGACGGAAAACTGGACTCCATAGCAGTTCCCCTAGCTTCCATAAAAGACGCTACAACAGATAAGAAGGGCCTAACCCTAGTTCTGGAAAGTGGGGATACTATGCGTTTCGAAGTAAAGAATGTAAATACCTTACCCGCGATTAAAGCAATGATAATATCCAAGAAGAAAGAGGGAAAATGCCCCTACTGCGGAGCCATTGTTGCTCCCGGAAACACTTCATGCCAATCATGCGGAGCTCCAGTCAGAGCATCCCCTACAACTGTAGCTCCAATGAGACCCGCTATACCTAATATCACTGTGCAAACGGGTGCACCAAGCCCAGCAGTCAAAGTAACATGCCCCTCATGTGGCAAACAGGTACCACCCACAAAGTTCTGCTGCGAATGCGGTTCACAAATGGGACACGAATGCCCCAACTGTGGCGAACCTATTCCCACTGAGGTTTCTGGAAAGTTCTGCCCCCACTGTGGACAAAAACTCTGATCTTAGAAAATCAATGCAAGTGAGTCATTCGTTAGGAAATGACTTCACTTTTATTTTTAATTTGGATAAAGCTGATTTGGGCATAAAAAGTCTTTTGTACATGTTGGGTTTTGGAAATGGTTTTATATGGAGGGCATTGTCTCTTTTAGGGGCATAACCCTTCATCTAGAAAAAGACCTAAAGAAGCCTCCTTTTGGCGGAAGGGGGTATAAAATGGATGGTTAAAAAACTAGCTACAGAAACCAGCCGCCAATAGCCCGGAACCCTTCACAAAGCGAATTGTACAAGAAAACTTTTACACCCAATGAGTCTATCTTTTATAATATTCTGATTTCATATTCTTTTGTGTTAACATTTCCGTGGTGGTTCTGGCGGAGGGAAACGGGTTTAAATCCCTGTTTTACGGGGATTCCAAACTTAAGCAGGGTTAGAAGTGCCAAAAACGACCTTTGAAGAGGGAAGAAAAGCGGAAGTTAACAATTAACAGAAGAGTGAAAAAATCAAAATATAATAAATCATAGACTCATTGTTTACACCCGCTTATTTTTTAATAATTCATTTTATTAACCTAATTGATTAACAAAGGTAAAATATAGTTAAGTAAAAGGAGAAGTTTTGAAAAAATTTAAAAACTGTTGAAACAATTATAATTATTCATTATTGGAGAAGATAGGAGTGGCTAAGAAAAAGAAGACTGGGAATGAAAAAAAAGGTAGAACGCGGTCATTTCTGTCTATTAGCGCAGCAAACTTCGTAGACCGGGCGGATATGCAGGCATTACCCACCTACTACACTTCAATAGGCCGGGAGCTAGCTGTAGGTCGTGGATCCCTGGGGCTTATAACTACGTCACGTTCAGCGCTTCAGACCATAGCTGCACCTCTCTGGGGATACCTAGCAGACAGGTATTCGCGGAGAGTGGTTCTGGCAATCGGTTGCTTAATCTGGGGTGTTTTTACAATTTTCTGCGCTTTTGCCGGAGATTTCTCCTCGCTTCTCTTCTTTAGACTGTTAGCTGGATTCGGACTAGCGACCATTATACCCACTGGTTTCTCGCTGATAATAGACTATTTCAAGCCTGAGGATCGAGGCAAATGGCTTGGGTTTTTCCAAATGATAGGAGTTCTGGGAATTGCCATAATGGTTCCCATACTGGGGATGATTGATGCACCAAACTACACATTTGGACTAGAATCTGACCTATTTACATTATTTATATATCAACAAATATATCCGGGAACTATAGACTTGGTCCAATTTCTTTACACAGTTGATACATTCATGAAATACACGGTACACTATGGCGCCTGGAGAGTGGGTTTCATAATCCTGGGGGTTATCAGCTTAGTAGTAGCTGCTGTGGTCTGGTTCTTGGTGAAGGAGCCCGTGAGGGGTGGTACTGAGAAGGAGCTTAAGGACGTAATCACAGTAGAAGCCGCAGAGAAGTACAAAATCGAAAGAAAAGCAGTCGGAGAAATACTGAGAACCCGAACAATGCAAATAATAATACTTCAAGGAATGCTCGGATACATGCCCTGGATTGTATTCCAGGCTTGGCTCGTGCACTGGCTGGAAAGCGTAAGATACATTACGCCGAGCGATGCGACGATAGTTTTTGCGGTGTTGGTTGTGGGTGTGGCTCTTGGTAATGGTCTGGGCGGCTGGCTAGGAGACAAGGGTGAGAGACGGAGTTTCAACAGGGGTAGGATTATTGTGGCTCAGATTTCTGTGTTCTCGGGTATTCCACTTTCCTTTCTGGTACTTACTCTCCCGCTTTCCGTTTTGCATTACATTATTTTAACCTTCATTACTGCGGTGTTGGTTAGTTGGGCTGGGCCTGGGGCTGTTCAGCCCATGGTTGCGAACGTGACCAAGCCCGAGGTCAGGAGCACTTCCTTTTCCATAGAGCAAATGTTTGAAGGAGGTTTTGCAGCCATAGCGGCGGTTCTCACAGGCTTCCTTGCGGACACCATGAATGGTGGGGTTGCCGGGGTTACCATGCAGAGTATTACTCCATACATGGGGTTCTGGCTGGGTGTCATTCCGCTTCCTACGCTGTTGGTTCTTTTCACGCTTTCGGGGCAATCGCTTACCACAGCAATGCTTATGACAATTATTATTCCTTGGGTAGCTTGTTTGTTGGTATGGTTCTTAGCGTACAGAACCTATCCAAAGGACAGGGATAGAATCTTTAAACTGCTAGAGGAAAGACGAAAAGAAATGGCCAGAAAATCCTAAAAAACTCCTCTTTTTTATTTTATTCCATATATTACATAAGTTTAAGCAAAACTTCATTTATGATGTTGGCTTATTCCGGGATGAATGTTGTTGTCTGCCTCTACAACCACTTGTCCTCCATTTTCCTACACAAAGATTTTAAAAAAGAGGAGAGGGCGCCTCGACCTCCAAACTTTACAGAAGTTTCCTAAAACCAAGAGTATTGTTTAAACATATGGAAACATATACTCCGTTTTTTCCTCAGATATTCTGATTTTTTTGCTCTCTTAAATATTAAATAAGGGGCGAAAAGGAGGTAGAAGCTTTAGCTACTGCTCTGCCTTAAAGTGGCTCTTGTTGATTCTTCAATTTTTACAATTATCTTATCTAACATTCCAAATATTCCTAGGGCAAAGAAAATAGTACCTACAATTGTTGTTAGAGCCTGAACCTCTGGCGGTATTCTCTGATAGAACATGTTAAGCATTAATATTGTGAGTCCAACAGCGAATCCCAGAGATCTACCGCTTCTGTTCTTCCAAGCAATAAAGTAGAACAGTAAGATTGTTGGGGCTGAAATTATCATAATGTAAATTCCCATCACTATAATATGAGTGGGGGGATATATTACATTTAGAGGGTCTATGAACGATTCAATGCTTAGAAAGTAGGGCAGGGTTTTAAGCAAGCTTGGGTCAAATTTTTCCAGAATAACATACCAATTCTGTCCGATAAGCTGCCCGGTTGATATGTATGAAAGGTACTGAATACCTAGATATATGTCTGTTCTAGCTGAATCCAAAACAGAGTAGTGGATTGCCGCGAGGGTGGCGATAAATGGTGGAAGCAAGTATAGTTCCCTTATTTCCAACATCACTATTCCTATTAGGAGCACTACAGCGAAGTCAATCAAAGCCGTAAATATTATATATACGTAGGGGTGAATTTGTAAAAAGTCAGCAAGAATAAGCAAGTAGACGATATAGGTTGCTGAAAACATAGCAAAGTAAATGGTTAATAGTAGAGTGACGATTTGCTTCTTTTCAGCGAAGTGCTTAGCCAGATAAATTGCACAAACCGCAGGCAGGACAGAACACGATAAGACGAGAAATTCGTAAAGTATCATGGCTACCATATTCCTTTTTCCTTTTTCAGAATATTGCTAAGTTTAGATTTTTTATCTTCCTCAACTAATTTTTCTAAAAGATAAAAATCTGAGAGAGCATTGAGTCTTCCCCTCAGGTTTATTGCGGCGAGCCTAGCCACTTGAGGATCTTTCATAACCACTATGATTCCCGTTTTATCTGTGACCTTCATAAAAAAAGTGTTACTGTTGTGCAAACTGTCTCCCAAATGCATGTCAGAAAGGGGAAACTTTCGATAATAGTCAAGAAATTCTCCCAAAACATTACCCTTTTTACACCAAACCTTATGATTCACATCTACTATGGCCACCGCTTCCGGCTTCCAACTGCCCAAATTAACCTCTACCAGTTCAATAAGCTGGTTCATGTTCGGCTCAGTCATGATTATCCCCTCAACATCTTAAATGTATATGGGATTTAATGTGCATAGAGGGATTTTTATTGTTTTTATACTTTTCCACAAAATTGACATATTGGTACACTAGGCTTTACTTTCCCAGGTTTCCACTTTCTATATATACTTTTTAGAACAATGGGTTGAAGCTTGAGATTCAGAAATTTTCTAGGGGGTTAATCTATTTCTTTCGGTTCTTCTTTTGGTAGTCTTTTTTCCACTGGGGGCATAGGCTTGAATTTTTTGTGTGGCTCTGTCTGATACCAGTAAGCGGTACTAGAGTAGTCGTCGGAGCGCCTATTGGCATGTCCGTGTTCAAGGGTTACTTTTATAGATTTTTCGAAGTAGATGGGATCCTCGATGTGGAAGCGGTACATGCTTATTTTTCCGGACCAGTTTTTTCCGCCGGGAACAGTTATTCCATGGTAGGGAGCACAGTATTCCTGTTGGGGGCAGAATGCGGTATTAAAGTAGTCTTCTGTTCCAGTGCCATTTATGGTTGGCGTTTGGTCTCCGTCTATGAATATCATGTCGTCTCCTTCGCCGTACCAGTTCCACACCTCTCTTTTCAGCCTTAGGTTGTGGATGTTGAGGTTGCAGCCCACGTATTGTCCCTTTCCTTCAGCTTCAAGGATAACATAGTTGCCCTTACCATCAAGGTTCGTTCCTCCGAACAGGAACTCCCAGTTGTCCATTCCGTTCTCAGATATGCCTTTACAGGGATTTTCCCTATTCCAGGTGGCGTGGAACCTTCCCAGATCCTCTTCCAGCCTATCATATTCTTCATAGTCTATGTAGAAGTAGAATATCATAGCTTGCTCCGCCTCGTTTACTATTTCGATTAATGCTCTTTTTGAGAAGGGCATGGGGAAGAAGCAGTTGAAACTTCTACCGTTTTCTGGCGACATGGTAAGTGGCAGAGAAATGAAGTTTTTGCGAATTGCGTGTCCTATTCCGAAAAAGTCTCCTATTGGCACCTCAACTGAAGGGTTTTCCTCATCATCCCAGTACATGCGAATAAGAATTTTCCTCAAATAATACGGGGCTGAGCAATCTAAGGTAATCCAGATGTGAGTTATGCATCCAGCCCCCTTAATATCAGCTATAGTTACGGTTTCATTCTTATTTATCAATATGTAATCGGCGTTTCCACCGGTCTTATCCCAACTAGAAACGCGTCTCCTTTTACAGTTCCTCAACCTTGGAAGTTCACGTAATGAAGTTCCAATCCATTTCAAGATAAAACCTCCATTCTCCTTCTTATTTATTTCATAACTACCTCTTATTTTTTATAAACTTCCTATAAATATAATTCTACAATAAAACAGTAAATCATACTATTCAAACTGTCAATAATCAAAAATTCTCCAAACATCAATATAAAAAGATGCGAATTATTTTCTAACTATAAAAAATAAAAAATTAATTAATATATCAAATTAGCGTGCCTGTTTTTCCTTTATTAGATTCATTATCCATGTTTTACTGTCTAAAATTTCAGTGACTTTATCCTCCGGCTTCCTTACCAGTATTATGGCTTCGTTTGGACAGGTGGGGTAACAGACTCCGCAGCCTATACACTTATTCTCGTCCACTACTGCATACTCGTCTATGGCTATTGCTTCCATGGGGCAGCGCTCGGCACAAGTTTCACATGCAGTGCATAGGTCGGGGTCAACTCTGCTTACATAATTTGATCTCGCGAACGCTCTTGGGAGCTCAGCGACTTTAAGCGCTCTAAAGAAGACGCAGCAGTCGGAGCAACAGTTACATATTGTTGCCACTTTCCCCTGATGGTTTTCGGTCATGTGGACTAGCCGTTGTCCGAAACTTACCCATCTAGGACACTTCCAGATGGTGTTCGGT
>NZ_JBRAKS010000079.1:0-13204 GCF_052745115.1 Candidatus Jordarchaeum sp. | reverse complement strand
CCAGCATAAGACAAGTAAAAACTAGGAAAAATACATACCTAAGGCGGCGTCCCTTCTATTAAATCAAAAGATTTTATTTACCATAATACTTATTTAATTAATTTCTATAATTTAGAAACCAGTTATTTGGAGATGATATAATGCCAACTGTTCATGTGCATATATGGAAGGGTTTCTCAGAAGAAAAAATTAAAGAAATAATCGAGGGTATAACTAAGGTCTTTGTGGACATGGGTATCCCCCCTATTGCTGTGGAAGTTATAATCCATGAAATCCCGAAATCTCATTGGGGCATTGAGGGTAAACCAGCGTCAGAATCACGCAAGGATGCAAAACCCCCTCAATAACTTTCTCCGATTTAATAAAATGACTATATCATAACAGAAAATTCTATTTTCAAGCGAAACTCACGTATTCATGCTAAAGCACCAAATTGATAACAGTTTTAGGAATTAACCAAAATATTTATTATTTAAAAGATGACTGTAGCTTATCCTTTACTCTAGGGAGATGAATTTCTTGTGTAAGTTATGCGATTTGTTTGGTAATGGAGAAAGGTGGTATTTTAAACCAGAAAACTATGCTAGAAATTTATACAAAATTAGACCTCCAGGATACAAGGTTGGTTCCGGTAAGGATCCTGAAACTGTTGCTGGGGAGCTCATGATAGGGGCTCTTCAAGTGAAGTTCAATAACCCAGAAAAGTTTCCAGAAGTTAGAGAAAAAGTTAACAAGAAACTATTGGAAGTTAACATTTGCCAGGTTATAACTCTAGAGGAGTGTAACTACATTATTGATAACTTAGCTCATCCCTTAGCTTTGCTCTCGTGTATTTGCAGACGATTGCTACGTGCAAGAGAGGAAACCGATAGGGAAAGTTACTCCTGTTTGGCTACCGGTGTCGGAGTCTACAAGTGGGAAAGGTGGCCGGAGAGATATAAGGGTGGTGTCGAGTTTGTTTCCCCCGAAGAGGCTAAGGAATGGATTGCGAATTGGGATAAAAAAGGCATGGTTCACACTGTAATGACATTTGGTTCTCCCTACATAGGAGGAATTTGTAATTGTGATTATGATTGCTTAGCGCTAAGGATGCGTCAGTTCTACGATTTTGAATATGTACTTAAGGGTCATTACGTAGCTAAGATCGATCTTGAAAAGTGCGTAGGCTGTGGTACTTGTGCGTCAAGGTGTCAGTTCGGAGCGATAAGAAAAATTGTGACCAAGAATAAGTTTGTAATTGACATGACTAGGTGCTTTGGATGTGGTGTCTGCGCAACCGGCTGCAAACAAGAGGCAATCAGCCTAATCGAGCGTGAGAGCACACCCTATTTGAAAAACCTCTGGTGATGTATATGAGTACAAAAACGATTGTACCCAAAATAAGTATTGACACCTCTAGGTGCACTACTCCCTTTGCCTGCAAAAAGTGTTTAGAAGTGTGTCCTCAGGGCGTTTTTGGGGTAATGGCGATCAAGAACGAAATGTATAAAGAGACGGATCCCAAAGAGCCTGCTGCTTATCTTCTCATGCCACTATTAGCCGATAGATGTGTGATGTGTGGGGACTGCATTAATGTGTGTCCTGTTAATGCATTAAAAATCAGCTGAGGAGTGAACCTTGACCGAGATGTATTTTGATATTAACCAAAAAATTATAGACGCAATCTATGAGGAATTCAATGCAGAAAAAACAGTAAACAACTTAGCCAAAAAAACCTCTGGATTAAGAGGCGCGGAACTGGAAGACGCGTTGAAGAAATTTTTCACCGAGTACGGATATAACCTGATGATAAAAGCGCTTGATTTGGGTGAAAAGTACCAAGACACAACCTATCATGTAATAAAGGCTCACGCGGAAAAAGTAGGCCAGTTTCCAAACGTGCCCCAAAGGTATGTTGAAATATGTTACCTTAGCGTCCTTCAAATAGAAAAAGTTAACATAACTGAGAGCAATCTTAAGAGACTGGGCTTCAAGATAGAAAACTGTTCAATCTATAACACAATCAAAGAGAAGATGGGTGAAAATATATCAAATCAAATGTTCTGCAAACACGCATGCTCCTCATTAGCCAAAACACTTTATGAAAATATGAATATTGAGACGGATTTCGGCATAAAAGCACTAATGGCAAAGGATGGCTACTGTCACTTTGTGTCAGAGAAAAAAACCTAGAGAAACCAGAAAATTAATCTTTTGTCTACAAAAACTACTACTTTTTTACATAATTTTTTATATTACATTAATATAGTGAAAATGTAAGAGGGAAAATATATGGAAATAACAGATGAAAATATTGACACTGAAATAGATAAACTGGCTGAAAAATATATTGAAATTCTTTCTAAGGAGCCTTACAGCATGGCGGAGAGGTTTGCGCAGGTAATGATGTTTCAAGAACCCGACAGAATGCCGGTATTTATGCAAATACACGACCATGCCGCAAAAATAGCGGGAATAACTCTTAGAGAGATGTGTACCGATCCCAAGAGGGCACTCTACGCTGCGCTTTATGCGAGTGTAAGATATGAGCTTGATACCATTGCTAATGCTGCTGATGCTTATAATTTCGAAGCCGAAGCTTTAGGAGCAAAGATGCTTTTTCCAGAAGACAGCTTCCCCGTGATACTAGAACCACTAATAAAAGAGCCAGAAGACTTGGAAAAACTGAAAATGCCAGATTTCAGTAAGGCGGGACGAGTACCCTACCTCATTGAAGGAAACAAACTTAAACAAGAAAAATTAGGTGAGGTGGGAGGTCTCCCATTTGCAGTGGGTTGCGCACCCTGGTCCTTGGCAGTCCAATTGAGAGGTTTTAATAATCTGATAAAAGACGTAAGAAAAAGACCGGAATTCGCTCACAAAATACTTGATTTCAGCAATGATGTCATCGAAGCTTTCGTTAAAACCCAGAAAGAAGAAATGGGAATGGAAACACTAATGCCAGTACTAGCAGACGCCTTCTCATGCATTCCACCAACCAGCCCCCAAATAGTATACGACTATATCCTCCCTCACACAGCGGAACTCATAAAGAGGCTAGGTATGGCGTGGTGGGCGGGAGGCTTCCCCGTGGTAGAGATTCCAGACTGGGAAAAAATCGTGGAGGATGTGGTGACGAAGTCCGGGACTTTTATAGGTACAATTGTGATGTTAGAGTCTGATTGGCTGCCACCTGAGAAAATTAAGGAAATTTCCAACAGACTTCACAAACCCTGGTTGTTCGGAACAAGAGCCGGCCTAATAAGCAAGGGAACACCTCAGGAGATAGAGAACTATGTTAAGAAAACTATAAGGATTCTAGGTCCCGGTGGTGGTTGCATGCTAATCGGTGACCAGATACCAAGGGACACTCCCCCAAAAAACTTGGAAACATTCGTCAACTCGATAAAGAAGTACGGAAAATATCCTATAAAAATCGAATAAACCTACTTCAATTTCTTTTTTCAAAAATTGGGAAAAAAATTTGTAATTCTCCAAAATAATTTCCCGATTAAAAATTTCTAAATTTTTAAAAAAACTTATATATAAATTAGTTATATAAACTGGTTAATGGAGGAGTGTTTTTTGGCTGAAAATTTAATGAACAGGCTTGAAGAAGCAATTATCGATGGTGAACCTGACGACGCTAAAAAAGCAACTCAGGAGCTGTTAGATAAAAACACTAAACCAACAGACATAATCAAGCGAATGGGTAAAGCTATGGATGTGGTGGGAAAAAAGTATGAGGACAAAGAGTACTTCGTCCCAGACCTAGTAATGTCCGCCGAGGCGATGAACGAAGGACTAAATATATTGCTTCCAAAACTTGAATCAGGAGCTTCCGAATTCATAGGGAAGATTGTTATGGGTGTCTGCCAGGGAGATGTCCATGACATTGGGAAGAACATTGTGGTGGCGATGCTGCGTGGTGCCGGATTCCTTGTGATCGATTTGGGCATAGACGTTTCTCCTCAAAAATTCATTGAAGCTATTAATAAGGAGAAGCCCCAGATAGTGGGATCCTCATCATATATTTCAACTACTATAGATGAACTCAAGAAGCTAAACGAGGAGTTCAAGAAAGCAAGTGTCCGAAAGCAAATAAAGTATCTGATAGGAGGAGCATCAGTCTACCCCAAACATGTGCAGGAAGTAGGGGCTGATGCCTTCGCCAACGATGCCTTAGAAGCAGTCGAAGTGGCGAAAAAATTGATAGGAGGATAGGAGGTAAAGAAGGATGGCTAAACTAACTGAAGCTAATATTGATGCTGAGATAGATAAACTAGCGGAGCAGTTCAAGGACATGGCCTCAAAGGAGGCCAACACTATGGTGGATCGTTTCACTAAGGTGGTAATGTTCATGGAGCCTGACAGATTGCCGGTCTTCATGCAGATACACGACCATTCAGCAAGGGTAGCGGGCGTAACCGTTAAGGAAATATGCACAGATCCAAAGAAAATGCTCTACGCCCAGCTCTACGCTTCAGTGAAATACAAGTTTGACACTCCCATGGTGTTTGCCGACGCTTATAACTACGAGGCCGAGGCTCTGGGAGCAAAAATGCTCTTCCCCAAAGACAGCTTCCCAGTAATTCTCGAACCCTTGATAAAGGAGCCAAGAGACCTGGAAAAACTGGAGATACCAGACTTCAACAAGGCGGGACGTGGCCCCTACATTATTGATAGCCTGAAAATATACCTGGAGAAATTAGGGAAGTACGCTCTACCCTTCTCGGTAGCCAGCGCCCCCTGGTCAATGGCAGTCCAGATAAGAGGTTTCAACAACCTGGTTAAGGACACGAGGAAAAACCCCGAGTTTGCCCACAAAATCCTCGATTTCTCGGAAGATGTCATCGAAGTACTTGTGAAAACCCAGCAAGAAGCAATAGGAGGCGTCCCGGCCTTTCCAGCACTAGCTGATGCCTTCTCATGCATTCCCCCAACTAGCCCCCAGCTTGTCTACGACTTCGTAATTCCTCACACGGCAGATCTCATAAAGAGGCTGGGTCCCATGATGTGGGCGGGAGGCTTCCCCGTGGTTGAGATTCCGGGCTGGGAGCAAATCATGGAAGATGTTGTAGTTAAAACAGGGTCAATGCTTGGCATGGTGGTTATGCTAGAGTCTGACTGGTTGCCACCGGAGAAAATCAAGGAAATGTCCAACAGGCTAAAGAAACCTTGGTTCTTCGGGGTAAGAGCAGGTATTATAAGCAAGTGGACTCCGAAGCAAATAGAAAACCACGTTAAGAATTTAATAAAGGTCTTGGCTCCCGGCGGTGGCTGCGCAGTTTTTGGAGACCAGGTTCCGAGGGACACCCCACCGGAAAATGTTGAAGCTCTAGTTAATTCGATAAAGAAGTGGGGGGCATTTCCCATAGAAATCGAGTAACTCCGCCTTATTCTTTATTTTTTTAGTATGAATGAATCTTTTAGATAAGAAAATAACATAGTATTATGGGGGGTCTTCATGTTTAAGTTTGAGAAGGAACAGATGATAATAGAAGTTGGGGGTGTGAAACTCGGAGGGCAGCCAGGTGAACTGCCGACGGTTCTAATTGGAAGTCTATTCCACATGGGACATAAAATTGTCAGAAACCGAGAGAAGGGAGTGTTTGATCGTGAAGAAGCGGAGCGGCTTATAAGGCTCCAGGAGGAGTTTTCCGAAAAGACGGGGAATCCCTGCATGGTTGATGTGGTAGCAGAAACGAATGAAGCCCTTGAAAAATATGTTGACTTTGTATCAGGGTTTACCAATATTCCTATTCTCATAAATGGACCTGATGCTTCAGTAAGGTTGCATGCTTCAAATTATGCTAAGGAGGTTGGGCTTCTTAATAGAATCGTCTATAACTCGATAAACTTTGCCGTTAGTGAAGAGGAAATAGAGAATATCAAGGAGATAGGTCTTAAAGCATCTGTAATACAAGCGTTTAACCCTAGAAACACTTGGCCAGAAGGAATGCTAAAAATACTCAAAGGAACCCCCGAAATGGAGGGACTCCTAGACAAAGCTTTTAGAGCGGGTATAGAGAAACCGATGGTTCTAACTTCGGTATATGATGTTCCAAGTATAGGCCCGGCGGTTAGAGCTCTCTACATTGTGAAAAGTGAGTTCGGGTTGCCAGCAGGCACCGCACCGGTGGGAGTTGTGGGTCAGTGGGAAAAAGTTGAGGAGTTAGGACATTACGCTAAGAGGGTTTGCAGAGGAGGAACAGTAGCGCTAGCCCAATCCCTGGGTGCAAACTTCATTATTTATGGCTCCATGGCTAAAGCTGAAAACATATTCCCTGTCTCAGCCATGATTGATGCCTCAATACTATACAACTCTAAAAAACTGGGTGTAAAGCCACTTACCAAAAATCATCCATTCTTTAAGATTTTCTAGGCAATTTATTTATAAAAATTCCACTTAAGAAATAAAAAAATTCCTTGCATAATCGGATAATTTTTTTTCGGCTAGTATCAATTTGTAGTATTTGCAATATTAATTTATGAGGGTATTTATTTTTTAAATATATGAAAAATTACTAAAAATTCAATATTATTGAGAGGTCAATGTTTTGAAGAAAAGTTTTGAAATACAAATTGGTGAAGATTTTAAGCCTGCTCCACAATTTAGAAAACTTTACTACGCTTATTTAGTTATAGCTTTTTGTTTTTTGTTTTTACCATGGTACTTTTCATTACTGGGTCTAGGTTCACTCCTAATTACTGGTATCATTGTCTATTCGATATTTATTCTGCCCATACTGGTTTTCGTTGTGTACTGGATTAGGAAATACTACAATACCATTTTTTACAAGCTTACTGATACTGAAATAGTTTGGAGAAGAGGCGTCTGGTTCAAAAACACGGGAATCGTGCCCTACAACAGAATAACCAACATTGATATTGGCCAAGGCCCTATCTCCAGAAGACTGAGAATAGCAGCGCTCAAAATCCAAACCGCGGGCTACACTGGTAAAGCCGGTGCCGAAATAAAATTGAACGGAATAGAACAGTTTGAAGAACTAAGAGAGGTAATAATGAAATTTGTTAGAGGCAAGAAACCATTAGCTGTAGAAACCTATGAAGAAGACACCAACCTGAAAATTCTCAATGAATTAAGGAAAATCAGAAAGCTACTGGAAAAATCTCAGCAAAAATGAGAGTCTTATCAGATTTATATTTAATTTAAATAAATAGCGGCTAAGTGTCCCAGAATTATGTTAAAAGCGATTCTATTTTATTTTCTCGAAGATTTCTTTCAGTTGCTCTTTTACTTTTTCTTGTTCTGCTAGCTGGTTAAGATACTCGAAGTCAAGTTTCTCCTTGAGGTTCAGTATTATGGAAATCACATCTTCAATGTCTTGTGGCGAGCCGTAGATGAGCTTAGTAATAACCATATCCTCTGGTGAGGCTATCCACACCTCTAAGTCCAGCAGATTTGCCTTCTTACGATTTTTCAGTAGCATTGAGTCTAGACGGGTGTATATTCCTTTTGCATCTACTCTGAAGGGAGTTTTTGTGTCAAATACAGAGAAGTAATTTCTCTCTTTTAGCGTGGAAACGATTTTGTGCTCAAACACTTCCAAGCTATGGCTACTGAAGGCTTGAACCAGACTCTTAACTGCCTCCGTATCTGAGGGTTGAATATTGATCACGATGTCAACGTCAAACGTTGCCCTAGGCCTACCATAAAGTATCGCCGCAACACCGCCCACAATAACATAATCAAGTCCTGCCTTATTCAGCGCCCAAATGGTTCTTTTCAAGAAGTTCTCAAAACTCATCCCGATCACGCTCAGATAAAATACGTCTAAGAATCTCTGTTATCTCCCTGCAGCTACGCTCTGGATATTTCTCTCTGAGACGTTCAATCTCTACTTTAATGAGAAAGTCCGTGAGCCAACCCGCCACCACAATTGAACTCATCCCCAACTCCCTAACTCTTTCTAAATCCATTTTAATCTTCTTGATCCGATACTCATTAGGAAACCACATTTCATAAACTCCCCATTCACTAATTAAAATAGTTCATCTAATACTTTTATAACTTTCAATACTGCTTATTCAATATAATGGGTCAAAAAAATGGTTTTAATCTTTTATTTGCTTTTTATACCTCCCTCCATTATGTTAACGTTAATTTTATTAACCTCCCCAATAGATACTTTACAATGTTTCCACAAATTTTGAACTTAAGGAGGGATAATTTTTGACAAGCTCAAAAGAGGAAGTTATTCCAGTTACAGGAATTCCGGTCGTTGCCGCCTTCCGCTGGTCCGTGGGCGAACTGATGGACCGGTTCATCAGAGAACTAGGAAACAAGAAAATCTTAGGGGCTAAATGTTCTAAGTGTAATTACACCTATGTTCCCCCGAGAATAAGGTGTGGTAAGTGCTCTACAAAGATGGATGAGAAAAACTTGACGGAACTCTCGAGTAAGGGCGTTCTAGTAGGCTACACCACGGCTTATGTCGAACTCGACGGTAACGGAAACTTCCGAGAATTAGAAAAGCCGAAAGCAATTGGAGCTATAAAGCTTGACGGAGCCGGCTCAACCATCTATATGCCCCTAGTAGACCTAGATCCAGAAAAACTTAAAGTTGGCATGAAAGTCGAAGTGGTCTGGCGTGAGGAGACCAAAGGCGAAATTGCCGATATTAAAGGTTTCAAACCGGCAAAGTGAGGTGAATATGATGAGGGAGAAAGTAGCTATAATTGGATATGCACAATCTTACCATCAGGGAAATATGCCAATGACTAGGGAAGACATGGTTTTTGAGGTGGCCAAGGGAGCCGCCAAGATGGCTGGTATTGAAAGGGAGGACATTGACACCGTAATCAATGCCACAAACGATTACTACGATGGGAGAACTATCTCAGAGCTTTTCCTCGTAATGCCTATTGGGGCTTATCTTAAAGATTACACTAAGGTGGAGATGGATGGAGCCAACGCTCTCTTTTACGGGATGCTCAAAATCCTATCGGGCACTCACGACATAGCGCTTATAGTGGCTAACACTCAGGGCTCAACCTTCAACCCCCACCAGATCTCCGTCTATACATTAGACCCGACCTTCGATAGGCAGATAGGGGTTCTAAACGACATTTCAGCAGCCGCAATTCAAGCAAGAGTATACATGAACAAATATGGCATATCTGAGGATGAGGCGGCTATAGTTTCTGTTAAGAATCTTAGTAATGCCGCAAAGAATCCCCATGCACATAGAAGAATGCCCGGAATCTCCTTAGAAGAAGTGTTAAACTCCAAGCTCTATTATGACCCAATAAGGGAACTCACCATGTCTCCCATAAGTGACGGAGCAGCCGCAGTAGTGCTTGCCTCGGAGAAGAAAGCCAGAGAGCTTTCAGATTACCCAGTATGGATAGAGGGTGTAGGCAGCAGCCAAGACTCATACCTCAGAGATAGGAAACTTTACCAACTGGAGAGCCTTAAAGCGGCGGCAAAGAAAGCATACCAAATGGCGGGCATAAGGAACCCATTTGCAGAACTGGACGTGGCTGAGGTATCTGAGAGATACGCACATGAGGAGCTTATGATCTATGAGGCATTAGGCTTATGCGAGGAAGGCAAGGGAGGAACCCTGATAGACAGCTGTGCCACATTCATGGATGGACAGCTTCCAGTCAACCCGAGTGGTGGCACCCTCTCAGCAGATCCCATATCCGCCACCGGGCTGATAAGAGTGGTTGAAGCCACCATGCAAATTAGAGGCGAAGCCGGAGACTGCCAAGTACTAGGTGCTTGGAAAGCGCTGGCTCATGGTCAAACAGGGATATGTGCTCAGCAAAATATCGTGTATATTCTGGGAGGTGAGGAGTAATGTGGAGAAATATTGCGGTAATTGGTGTAGGGCAGACGAAACACGGAATACAGAGGGATGTTAACGCCGCGGAAATGATAGCAGAGGCTGCTTGGAAAGCCATGCAGGATGCGGAACTAGCTCCTGAGGATATAGACGCAATAGCTATTGGAAATATGCAGGGTTTTGGCGGTATCTGCCAGGCGGAGCTGTGGAGCGGAGATTTGTTTGGAGCTCCGGGAAAGCCGGTGCTTAGAGTCGCCACTGGTGGCACCACTGGGGGCTCGGTGGCCCAGTGTGGAATGTATCAGGTGGCTTCTGGACTCTTCGACACGGTTCTCGCTATTGGGTTTGAGAAGCACTCTGATAGCAAGGAGCCTGGAGCAACAATGGGATTAGCCCATGTAGGACTAGCCAACATGTTCCACCTGCTTCAATCTGGAGTGGATGTGAGAACTTCGTTTGCTTATGGTGGAGGAGTGGGTGCAGCCGCAGGCGTTTCTGGTTATCAAGCGGGAGAGTATATGCACCGGTCTGGTTGCAGAATAGAGCATTTGGACATGGTTGCGGCTAAATCTAGAAGAAATGCGGCTAAGAATAAGTATGCTCATCTACAGTGGCCCAACTGCACCGCTGAATCCTTAGCCAAACACCCTAAGTTCGGTGAGGTAGTTGCTTATCCCCTAAGACTTGGACATGTTTGCCCGGCTAGTGATGGAGCCTCCGCTATAATAGTTGCCTCTGAGGAGAGAGCCAGAAAAACTGATAGGCCAGCTTGGGTTAGGGGACTTGCATCCTGTGCCGACGAGGAGAACCAACAAGCCGAAAATGCTCAAGGTGTATCCGTAATGGATAGTTCAGAGCAAATTCAGTGCCGGATCGCAGCGATGAAAGCCTACCGAATGGCCGGGATAAAAAATCCGAGAAAAGAGATTGACGTTGTTGAGATCTACCAGCCCTTCCCGCATCAGGAACTGATGTACTCAGAGAGACTACTAATCTTTGATGATGGTAAGGCCTGGATTCCCCTAGAAGAAGGAGAAACAGAAATAGATGGCAAAACGCCCATCGACCCTTCGGGAGGGGTACTCTCCACTAATGCTATAGGCTCCTCAGCCATGCAAAGGGTAGCAGAGGCTGCGCTCCAAATAATGGGTAAGGCAGATGAACACCAGGTTCCTAAGGATGTCAGGAACGCCGTGGCCCATGGATGGGGTGGCTCAACCAACTTCACAGTAGTAACAGTTCTTGGAGATACTCCAAGGTTAAGGTGGTGATATAATGGCTAAAAAAGGACGAAAAGAAACAATTGCCGTGGAAGGCGTATGGCCCATAGGCTCCTACATCTATAAGGCCCCCACGCTCTATCGGGAACTTCTTGAGGGATTCAAGCAGAAGAAAATAATAGGATCTCTATGTACTGGTTGTGGATTCGTGTATGTTCCTATGAGGAATATTTGTGGTAGGTGCTGGAGAAAGATAGATGCCCGGGTTAATGTGAGCGATGAGGGTACTGTTAAGGCTTTTACTTTGAGTCAAGTGGTGAAGAAGGGTCAAGTTAAGGTTTTGGGATTAGATCCTGTGGAGCAGGGTTGGCTGAAGGAAGGAGAAAGACTCATCATGGTTTTTGTTAATTTCGATGGAACCAACTCAAAATACACAACAATACTAATGAACGCAAAGCCAGAGGAAGTACACATCGGAATGAGAGTTCGCGTAGTCTGGAAGGAAGAACCAGAAGGAAAGCTAAGCGACATAGTAGGAGTCGAACCAATAAAATAATTATTAATCCTCTAATAATATTTTTTTATCTTTGGAATACTGCTTCGTAGTGTTTTCCGAATAATGATGTTGATGATGAAGTATAAATTACAGTAAAACTGTTTTTCTCCATAAACGAGTTTAGGTCATTAAGAGTTGTGATACCATAATTTTTCGTAAACAATTTCCATATCCTAGCTGACCATTTAGGAAAAAGAAGATCCCAGTAAACGAAAAATCCCTTTGGTTTTAAAACCCTCTTTATCTCCTCAAGGGCATCTAACCAGTTAGGTATGTGATGCATCACTCCAAACGATAATACAATGTCAAAATCATTGTCCTTAAAGGGCAATTTAGTCGCATCAGCTTCCAAAAAACGAATAGTTGGAACATCCTTAACGCTTTCTAGTGCAAGCTCTATCTGATCTGCGTCCAAGTCCGTTCCAGTAACATTAAGATGATAATTTTCAGCAATATGTTTAGAAACCGCTCCACTACCACATCCCACCTCGAGAAAACGCTGATTTTCCTTTACCTCTACAAAATTCAACAATTTTTCAGCAAGCTTAATAACATGTTTAGTATGTCCCGGCCTATTCATAAACCATTTTTCAATTCTGCCCAACTTCATTTTCAAAACACTCCTATTCAACTAAAATTGGGATTCCTCTTCATTTCTAAATCGCAAATCCGGATATTACTACACTATCTTTAATATATAACATTCACTATTTAGGCAATCCTAAATTTCGTGAAGCAAATATATAGTAAATATCAAATATACGATAAGATTATTTAATGGAAATATTTCTTCAGCTTTATCTCTTCAATCAGGCTAAGAGACAAAAAATGATGTGTACTTAACTCTTCCTAAATATGAAAATATTAGCTAGATCTCCTTCGATTAATTCAAATGAAAAATCATCCCTGTTAAATATTTTTCCAGGATTGATATAATCAATCGTAAATCCATATTTTTTGACATAGCACCAAAAACGGTACCGACATTCGATATCTTTGAATTTTTATCCAAATTAAGATTTTTAATTGTCTTATCTATAAAATCATTGTCTTCCGTAAAATCCTGGTCACTAAAACTTAACATATCTTTACATGGAGACATGGTAGGTTAGTTTTCAAGCTCTCCAAGAAGGAGAGCCCCCGGATACCAGGAATTTCCGAGCAGCCTCTCCCTCTGTCTTTCTATTCTAGATTTCCTGCTTCTTGCTGCTTCCGTGTTGACACACGGAGGTAGACCGCTACTCCCTTCGGTTCTTCTGTGGTGGTTCCTTTGAGCTTGTCCAACTCGGATTTCTCCACGAAGCGGTGTCTGCCGCTCCCAAGCCTTATGCCCTTTATTACGCCCTGGTCTATGTATCTGCGCAGCGTGTTTGGATGTAAACCCGTGTATTTTGCAGCCTCCTTCAACCTAATCAGTACCATAACTTAAGTTAATATTTAATAATTTATATAAACTTATCTGTAGCAGTTGTGTACCTCCTCCATAACTTGCCTGTATTTCTCTAAACTCACAATTCATCACTGAACCACTCTTTTTATATCAAAAAATTTGCAATAATAAAAAGCTTCTAGAATAAACATTGGAAAGGTATAATCCAAAACTTAACTTATTTTAAGCTCTATATTGTAAATAA
>NZ_JBRAKS010000078.1:0-13289 GCF_052745115.1 Candidatus Jordarchaeum sp. | reverse complement strand
GACATCCTACCAATTAACAGCAAGGGGTGACAAATGTCCCTAACTTCTACACCTTCCTTATATTTTCCTAAAGACAAGACTTTTATACTGAGTTAAACCATCTAGCCAATAAGAGTACCAAATAACTATTTAAAACAAGTCACATATAACTTTTATATTCCATAATAATCCATATATAGGTTTTAGTAATATTATTAATAGCCTTTGTTAAAGGTGATTATTTGCTAAAAAGAACGGGTGCAATACTACTGATACTATTACTCCTCATAATAGGTTTCGCCGCTCTCATAGCGCTTAATAATAACACCGATTACCCCCCACTAACTTCTACCACAGGTATAAAAAATCTGAAAAACGGAGAAATTTCTACTAGTAATTTAACGAATATTCTAGTATTGCGAAACATTTCAATAAATAACTATGGAATAGCAACAGTTACCGACACCTTCACTGTTAGAAATGATGATATAGCCCCCGCAACCGTCTTAGACGTTTTCTATCCCGAGAATATTTGGTTACAGCTCATTACACACACCGCTTATTCTGGAAACATTCAGCTAGACACAGAGGAAATTTTCGTAGAGGGTCGTAATGGCACAAGAATATTTTTCCATCAATCAGTGATACCTGGGGAAACGTACAAATTCACATTAAAACAATATTTTGAAGGAACCCTCACCAATGTTTATTATGACCTTCTGAAAAGAAATGTGTCACAGTTTGATTTTCTAGCCTGCCCATATGTACCGCACAAAACAGAAATCTGCAAGGTTTCAGTTACTCTACCTAAGGATGCAACCGCTATCTCCCCCACCCAACTAAACCAAAATTTCTATAATATCGAACCTTTCGACACCAGCAAAGTGCTTCAAATAAAGTTCTATTTCAAAGATGCTGGTTCCCTGATGTCATTTAAAACGGTTTACAGGCAGATAGAAGTTGATCCCTGGCTTGGAATAAAAGTTACCGAAACCTATCTAATACGAAATGAGGGGCCTTCGGGTCTGAACAGAATCTATTTGAAAGCCACTCCTGGCACTATAGATTTTAAAGCCTATGATCTTGCTGGATCTTTATCTGCCTGGCCTAGTGGCGATAGCTTCGCAATAAATACTCGCTTTTCGGTTCCCCCCAATGGAACCTACTACTGTTATGCTATTTACCGTATTCCTATTGCAGCTACGCAAGTAGGTAGCTCTGGCTCGTACCTGTTCACTTTCAACATACTGCCTGATTACGTAGCATCTATTGACAACTTTTATGTCTCAATAATCTTCAATAACTTTCTATACACATCTTTTCAAAGTCCACCAACAATTCCTATTGCATCAGTTACCCAAAACTTTTTTCTCTATGCTTGGAACAACATAGTGCCTACTCAAAAAGTGTATTTCTACTTGGTTTACGGGGTGGGGTTTCCAACTTCATATCTGCGTCCATTTGTCTTTATGTTAATTTTTGGTGCAGTTGCTGTAATTTATACTATTTTCAAATCGCGCCGTGTAAAGCCCATAGCTGTGGTAGCAAGACCTATAGAAATTTCGGCTTCTATCCTCAGAGAGTTTTGTGACTTATACGAAGAAAAGAGTTCATTGATTCTCGAAATGGATCGCTTACACGAAGACGCGTCTAGAAAAAAGATCAAAAAAGGAGAATATGCTCAAAGAATTAAAGCCGCCGAAAAAGAATTAGCCACTTTTGACAAGCAATTAAACCAAAAGAAAACAGAAATATTAAAATTGGATAAGAAGTTTGAATCCGACTTTAATGCTTTAGAAATAAACGAGGCCGACCGAGAACAAGCCAAATTAGCCATTCAAAGCCTCAGACGAAGATACCTTATGAAACGATTATCCAAAGAAACCTACATCAAACTCACAGAAGCCCAAGAAAAGAAATTAAAGAAAGCAGAATCCAACATAGATAAAAAAATCCAAGACCTACGCAGAGAAGCCATTTAAAAATATTTTTTAAAAAATGAAAAACACCTCTTAAATTCACAGAATAAGCACTTATATAAATAATTCAAGAGTGTTTGGGATGTACGACGCCATTGTAATCGTAGCAAACTTAATGGTTTCTATGCACTATATTGGCGAAAAAATCTCCGAACACATCAAACGTTTTCACACAGAACTTCTAAGTTTCGGAGCAGGCCTAATGATCGGCGTATTTTTCCTCGAAATACTTCCCCACATCATCATTGGCGAGCTCGTTTTAGGAGAGTTAGTCTTTTACTTTTTTGGTGGGATTCGTAATTATTCATTTAATAGAAAAATTCGTTTATCAACGAGCCGCCGGCGAAGAAGAATTCGCCCTAGACGTAACCCGATTCGAGGCAGCCGGACTAATGGCCTACACCATCCTCATTGGCGTTGTAATCGTAGTATTCTTCGACGCTTATGGTAATATGGCCTACTTCCTCCTCATACCTCTTTATTTTAGAGCCTTCGCTGTCGCAGTCTATGCAGACGCCATAAATGAAAAGATTGGAAACAGAACAAACCGCGTATTACACACCCTCGGCCCCATATTCGGGGCACTCCTAGGAATGATACTAATTGAAAACGTAACACACCTATACCTAGTCTTCGCCGTAACAATGGGTCTCATACTCTACATCATAGTAAGAGACATGATACCACGAGAAAAAGAAGGTAAAACAATCTATTTCGCTGCGGGAGTAGCAATAACCATAGCAATAACCCTAATCTTCACCTTATTCTGAAAAACAGAAAAATACTTCACCTTCACTAAACTTTTTTTATAACTCGGAGATTAGTATATCGAGTAATCAATAAATCTAAACAGAATAAATTAAGTGGTAGCCCGACGCAGATTCGAATTCCGCATCCAAACCAAACATATAGCTTGTAGGTACTGCGGTCTCGGGGTCCAAAGCCCCGCATGATTGTCCACTACACCATCGGGCTACTTACCACTAAAGTTCTATTATTATCAATTTTTATTTTTTTCCTTTTTTTGAGGGTGAGAAGTCACATTTTAATGTATATTCTTTTTATGAATTTTTAACTCTTATCTTTAGTGGCGGTTGTACGTATATTGAAAAAATCATTAAATAGACTTTGGTTTTTAATCTTCTTCTATATCGATTGCTGAGTAGTCGCATTGGATTTCGCATGCTCTGCATACTAGGCACTCGTCTTCAGCTACTACTTTTGCTAAACTGCTTTCGAGCTTATAGACTTCTGCGGGGCAGATTTGTGCGCGGTGAGACTTTGTCTCATACCTCTACGCATACCCCGCAGCCAACGCACTTGTTTTTATCGATTTTAATTTTCACCATATTTGGGCACCTCGTAAACCTGGGGACCTAGCACCGGTTTGATGGTTTTTTGAAGATTTACTTTTTCTATTATTTTTCTATGGATGGTGTGATTCTGATAAAAAGAGGAGATTGTTGTCTCTTTTTTATTTTAGATTGAAGGGTTTTCCCTCATTTAATACTTTTTTCGGGATTTTGTTTTTCCATTTTTCTAGAAATGCTTTGTCTTCTTTGGCTTCGCGGAGGTCGTCAGGTAGCATGTGGGGGATTGTTTCTATTATAGGATACCATCTGCCGCACTTTTCGCATAGCATTATTCCTTCTTCTACTTCGGCTCGGTATAGGAGCCAGTTTAACAAGTGTATCTGTGTGTTGAGTTCAGGAGTTAGGCTAGTGGGCAGTTTGTCCTTTTTTATTTCTTGAGCCTTTTTTATTAGTTGTGCTGATGGGGTTTCGCTCAAGTCCTCGATTGTTTTTAGTATGTCTAGTTTTTCCTTAAATGTTTTAAGATACTCTTTAAGTGGTGCTGGTTCTTTGGTCATTTCATCCTCAATGCTCACAGTGGATCCCGATTCTTTAATTGTGATTTTTCCTTTCAGACTTTTTTTTAGGAAGATAAGATCTTTTTTTTCTAGGTCTTCGTTGACTTTTTTAAATTCATCCTTTTTTGTTTCCCATGTGAAGATTTTGAGCTTTAGAGGATAACTTTTGCAGCCTTCTACGGGACAAGTTAAAATGTCTAATAACCAAAGCTTCATATTTTAAACCTCTTTAATAGTTATTTTCCACTATTTTTTATTTTGTGTTTATTTTTTTAGTTTTATTGATTCAAATTAATTCGGCACTATTGATTATTACATGTTCAGTACAAGTATTCTAATTTAAGTGATTAATGTGTTAACCATAAAATTCTTATTGCATATAAAAAACTTTTGCGTATATTTCTTCTTAAAGGTAATACTGTGAGTTTATTTTTTAGTTCTTACTATGCCATCTATTTGCCCTTCAATCCAGAGATCCGGCCATATTCTTGAGCCCGGTAAAACTGTGGTGTAGTCTGCGATTTTGCAGTTGGGTCCTACAACGGCCAGCTTACCAATCTCCACATTGTTTCCTAATTCGCAATTCTCGGCAATAATGCATTCTTGGAGGCGTGCATTGGAATCAATTTTTGAATTCTGATACGTTACCGCCTTCTCAATTTTGGTTCCGCTTCCTATGGTTACCCCTGACTTAACTACTGAACAGGGTTGAATTTTTGAATCCGCTTCTATAGTGCAATCGTTTTCTATAATAACTGGCCCCTCAATTTTTGTACCCTTTTTAATAACTGTATTTTCTCCAATATGTACTGGGCCCCTAATTTTTCCTTCTATTTCTGCCGTTTCACTAATATACCTCTTTATTTGGTTAACAACCCATTCTGAGGCCTTCATATACCCCTCAGGTTTCCCAACATCTACCCAAAAACACTCCGCTCTATAACCGTAGATACGCTTACCTTTCTTTAGCATCATGGGAAACAAATCCTTTGCAAAATCAAAGGGAGTATTTTCTGGAATATACTCCAGGATTTCGGGCTCCAGAATGTACAGCCCGGTACTTGCCAGATTACTAAAACATTCATCAGGTTTTGGCTTTTCAATAAATCTTTTAATTTGGCTTTTTCTATTTACTTCTGCTATACCAAATTGCCAAGGATTTTCAACACTAACCAGTGAAATTGTAGCTAAACCCTTCCTCTCCCTATGATATCTTAGGGCTTCTGCCAGACTTATTTCCGTAATATTGTCTGACTGTATTACGCCAAAGGTTTCATCGAGATACTTTTCAGCGTTCTTAACTGATCCCGCAGTTCCCAGTGGTTCGTCTTCTTTAGGATAATATATTTTTACACCGAAATCTCGCCCATCTCCAAAATAATTCTTAATCTGGTTTTCTAGATAGTTAGTAGTAATGATAATCTCGTCAAAACCCTGTTTACTAAGAAAATCAATTATATAGTGTAAAACTGGTTTATCACAAATAGGTAACATGGTCTTCGGTGTAGTATAAGTCAATGGACGTAGTCTAGTTCCGTAACCACCAGCCAAAACCACAGCTTTCACTACACTGTCTCCCTTCTGGTATATCTAATAGCAATACTCTTAACAATCAAGTATTAAATTGTTAACTCCTTTCTCCACCTTATTATAAAATTTTTTTGGATATCCGATTTAATTATTAAGAGCTTAATTTTGTTATTAATTTTTAATCTCTTCTCTAATATAAATGTAATGGGAATATTATTGACATGAAAAAATTCTTATATGTATAACAAGTAAGTTTAAAAACTTGAATCTCAAAACTTGAGAAGAGTGCATTATTCATATAATGAAAGATGATGAGTGAACTTTTAAATTAAACAATAAAAGTGATGCTCCTGATTAATTGGTTTTAAAGCAAGAGATAGCTATTTCAGTATAGTTTTTCTTTTTTTAAAAGGATATTTAATAATCATTCTATTTGTAATATTATAAAAAAATTAGACGTGTAATATATTTTCTTAATATAAATATATCTAAGGAAGCTAGGTACAAAAAATTTTATAGTGTTGAATATCTTTTCTTACTATGCTCCTTAATAAACTGGAAAGTATAAGGTCTTTAAGTGGAAAACCTGTTGAAACCAGTTTAGTAGAATTGGTGGGATTTATTTGGTGATAACTCTCAGTGAAATAAAGGGTATAGGCAAAAAGGTAGAGGAAAACTTGGTGGATTATTTTGGGTCAGAGGAAGAGGCAATAGACGCGATTTTGAATGGTAGAATATCCGAAATTGGCAACATTCCTGGAATAGGTTTAGGTAAGGCGTTTCAGATTGTGAAAAATGCCTATGAGCAGGTGGAAGGTGTAACTTCTACACAGGTTCTGAAAACTGAGGATATTCAGAAAATTTACAATCATATCATGGGAATAATCCGATCCTATTCCAAAACAGCATATGCTAAGGAGAAACTGATGCTTTATTGGCCTCTCCCACCTTCTAAGATTGATAAGATTAAAAATAATTTGGCTCGTTTCACCGAATCCAGAAAAATTATTGAAAGTTTAGGAAAAGAAAAAATTAATGAAATATTGAATCTGTTAAACACTCTTACCCCCCTTAAAAAAGGTATGATTAAAAAGAAGATAGAAGGCAGAGCAATTATCACAAAAAATGATAATGCATATCAAGATATCCGGAATCAAAAAATTGACAAATACTGCGTAGCAATTTTGTTAGATAAAAGTGAAAAGGCCTCAGAATACGCTCAAGGATACGATATAGTCTTATACATACCAACTAGTGGCGATTATGATGACTCCCTAGATTATCTGGAAAATGTTTGTACAATTTCTCCAGAATGGGCAACAAATGATCTAATTCCAGAGTTAACCATCGAGTTTTACTCAGTAAACTATAGGGTAATAAATGCTACCTGTGAATTAGCTAAAATTATTAATACTCTTTCAGGGGGGGAAGCCTTGAACGAATTTAGGTCACAGCTAGAGGTTCAAGTCTTAGAGGAGGTAAAAAGCCTTCTCGGCCTGATAACCGAACAGGGTGAAGTGGCTGTAGGATATAATGAAGAATTGGATAGGTTTAGAGAGGCGTTAGAGGTTTTTGACACCGCGGTATTGGATACAGAAACCTGGTTAAACGATGAGATAAGAAGAAGATTGTCAGAAAGCGAAGCAAAACTTGGAGGAGAACAAATAATTAAGATTCTTGAAGCAGCTAGAACAGATTCTATCGAAGCCAGTAATCTCAGAAGTTATCTTCCAGGTGATGTTAGTAATATTATTTTAGATTCTGTAAGAAAGGCGGAAGATAGATTTTGTAAAATTTTAAATCTAACTGCTAAGGAAATATCTTGGATCGATGGCGTATTTCCAGAAGAAATTTTACTACCATTGGAGTTAAATCGCTCAAAAATCAATGAGCTTGAAAATAACTTGCGTAAACAGTTTAGAGTTAAAGAATATACAATACTAAGAGAGATCGCCGATAAACTTGAAAAGCACATGAATGTGGTCAGAAAGGCGGTTCAATCCGTTCTAGAATTTGATTTATTTTTCGCGGTGGGTTTATTTTCCAAGGACTATGATCTCAATGCACCAGAAATTAAAACAGAAAGCTATGGAATCGGATTCGAAAATGGTTTGAATATTTTCCTCAAAGAAATGGAGTTTAAGGGAGAAGAAAAAGTGGTGCCCATCAATTATATAATAGGAGACCCTGGTTTTAAAATGAAAGACACAAATGGAGAGAAAATAATCATACTATCGGGTGCAAACTCTGGAGGAAAGACTATGGCTATTCAACTAATAGCTCAGATAGCCATACTGGCTCAGATGGGGTTTCCTGTACCCGCAAAAAAGACAAGTGTAAGCCTATTTGAGGAGTTGTTCTATTTTGGCAAGTCTCAAGGAATGGTTACTGCTGGTGCTCTAGAAACAACAATTAAAAGATTCGTATCTATAGTAACTGATCCTGCTTCAAAACTCGCCTTATTTGATGAGGTTGAAGCTATGACAGAGAGTGGAGCCGCAGCCAAGATTATTGCGGGAATATTGGATATGATGTGTGAAAACCAAAAAACGTGTGCAGTGTTTGTAAGCCACTTATCTGATGAAATATTAAACTTGACTAAAAGTCCGGTTAGAGTGGATGGTATTTCTGCTAAAGGTCTGGATGAAAATCTTAATCTTATAGTCGATAGGACTCCGAAATTTAACTATTTGGCTAAGTCAACCCCTGAGCTAATATTACAAAGACTGTACTCGCTTTCTAAGGGTGAAGAAAAAGTAGTTTTTGGAAATATCCTTAAAAAATTGAGTGAAACAGAGTAGACAAATTTATTTAGTCTCTGAATTTCTTTAAACTGAGGTACACTTATCTGATTTTTTTAAATTTCAGATTTCAGTTTGCTTTCTTTATTCTAATCTTGTTTCCTATCTTTAAACTAAGTTTTTTGGCTGCATTGCCCTGATTTACTGCTATCTCTAAAAAGTCATAACTGCCAATAACACAAATATAATCTCCGGTTTTAGAAAACCCATATGATCTTTTGAAGGGAGCACTAACTTTTTTCCCATCAATCTTAATCTTAATATAAGAATCATAATTTACTTTGATTTTTCTTAAATCCTTTTTAGTTACATTAGTTATACCGTTTCCAAACTGATCTATGTGAATAATCTCCCCAAAAATTGCGCTTTCTTTAATAATAGATCTTGGAATGCTCCAATGAATATAATTATTAATTTTAGGACCCACTAGTCCGGGTTCCACTCCGTTTGCGAGATGTGCCGCCACCGGTGAAAAGATAGTTAAACCATGAAAAGTGTGTGTTTTTTGCTCCAACATTAACTCTTTGTTCTTTATTTCGTAAACATTTTTTACCCTTTCTCTGTCCATAAAAAATGAGAAGAGACCATTATCTGGACCAACCGCCAAGAACCGCTCGGTTTCTACAACTATTCCCCTTCTTTCGGTACCCACACCCGGATCCACCACACCCACAAAAATAGTACCCCTTGGAAAATGTGTAGCTGCCGAAGCCAAAACAAAAGCGCCGTGCCTTACATCAAAAAGGGGAATCTCATGAGAAATATCAACAATCTGAGCTTTAGGACAAATGCTTAATATAGTGCCTTTCATAGCGGCAACCGATGATTCTTTCAAACCGAAATCGGTCAATAAAGCAATAATTCTTTGCTTCCGCATAATTTAGGCACCTTTTCCTATATTATCACAATTTAATAAGTTAAGATTAAAGAATGTAGAGAACCCATTAGTTAAATTCTATTTAACAAAACGCTAAAAAGTATTTCTCCAAATCCACTATTTTACATTCCTAATGCGGTATTGATATTTTTATGTGATATTTCAAATAGATTTTTAATATAAAAATAATAAAGAAAGATATAAAGAGAATTTAATTATCTTTTAATAGATAATAATAACTCTAACAAAGGGTTTGCCCATGATTCGAGGTTTATTTGTAGGCAGATTTCAACCATTTCATCTTGGACACTTATATGTGGTAAAAAAATTACTGGAAAAAGTAGGTGAATTAATCATAGCCATTGGTAGTGCTCAGTACAGTCACACTTTCAAAGATCCTTTTAACGCTGGTGAAAGAATATGGATGATAAGAAGCGCACTGGATGCTGAGTTGGATCCGAGAAAATATTATGTTATACCAATTCCGGATGTTAACGATAACCGGATCTGGGTGGCTCACGTAGAATCTTACACTCCTCCATTCCAGATAGTTTTTTCAAATAACTCCTTGGTGAAGGTGTTATTCCAAGAAGCTGGATACGATATCGAGCCTTCTCCCCTATACAAAAGAGAACTATATTGTGGCACAGATATTCGTAAAAAAATTATCGGGAATGAGAAATGGGAACACCTTGTTCCAGAAAATGTAGCAAAAATCATCAAGGAGATAGGAGGAGACAAGAGACTCAGAGGAATTATTAAGAAAGATTATGTTTATGATGCTGCTGAAATAGATTCTAATAATATTTAGTAAATATAGGTGTGGAATATGGTCACAATTGCCTCAATACTAAAAAAGAACGGATTATTTGCAGGAGCTGCTCGACGAGGAGAGAAATTAGTTGCTACAGTATTACCCGTTAAGGATTTAGAAACTGCAAAGAAGAAACTGATAGAGAAGATAAGGGACAAAGATATTGAATTTAAGGACGATCAATTTTGCTTATCGGTTTCCGAAAAAATTTTTCGAACTATTCGGGGAGAAAAAGTGGAGTTTAACGAGCCAATCGACATATCGAATTTACCTCCCTTCCAAAGAAGAGTACTGGAGGAAGGTAGAAAAATTAGTTGGGGAACGGTAACCACTTATGGTAAACTCGCACATAAATTGGGAAACAAAAAGGCGGCTAGAGCGGTGGGAAATGCTATTGCTTCAAATCCCTTATGTATGGTGATCGGCTGTCATAGAGTTGTTAAAAGTGATGGAAAAATTGGAGGATTTGAATACGGTCCCGAGATTAAAAAGAAACTCCTCCAAAATGAAGGAATTAAAATAAAAGGAGACAGAATAGTCTAAATTAATTAAAAACCATAACTTTTTTAGAAGACATCTACTTTTCTTTAACAGGTTTTTGGCAAAAAATAATCCTTTTGAGTGGAGGTAACCGAAATCATAGAGATTGATGGAAGTTTTGGTGAAGGTGGGGGTCAAATAATTAGAAGCGGTATCGCCCTGTCGGCTTTAGTTAACAAACCGGTTAGAATTTTTAATATTCGCGCAAAAAGATCGGAACCCGGTTTAAAAGCTCAACACGCAACGGCAATCAATGGTTTGGCTAGAATCACTAAAGCGAATATTACCGGGGTTAAAGTCGGATCAAGTGTAATTACCTTTGATCCTGATAGGCCTCAGAGTGGTGTCTTTAAATTTGACATTGGAACCGCGGGAGCCATTAGCCTGGTTCTGCAAACCTTGATGCCCTGCGCAGCATTTGCACAGTCTAGAATCGAACTGGAGATTAGTGGCGGTACTGATGTGGCTTGGAGTCCTCCTATAGATTATTTGACTCATGTTACTTTACCAGTTCTTAAGAAAATGGGTTATCGCTCTGACATTATATTAACTCGGAGAGGTCATTATCCACGCGGAGGAGGACTAGTAAGAGCTGTGATAGAGCCAATCAAAAAATTATCCGCCTTAAATCTAACTGAGAGGGGTGAAATTCTAAATATTAAGGGAATTTCTCACGCGGTAAGACTGCCTCAGCATGTGGCTCAGAGACAGGCAGATGCAGCAGGAAATAAACTCAAGAAAGCCGGTTTTAACGATGTTGAAATCACATTGGAATGGTACGAGAAAGAAAAGGATCCCCACTTAGGGCCAGGATCGGGTGTGGTACTGTGGGCAGAGACGAGCTCCGGTAGCGTTATTGGGGGAGATGCTTTGGGTGAAAGGGGCAAACCCGCTGAAAACGTTGGGGAAGAAGCAGCCGATAAACTTCTGAAAGAAATTCAGAGAAACGCACCTATTGATTCTCATATGTGTGATATGCTCATTCCGTATATCGCGGTTGCAGATGGTAGGTCTCAAATAAAAGTTACTGAATTAACTCTTCATCTACTTAGTAATATTGCGGTAACTGAAAAAATTCTCGAAATCAAATTCAATATTGAAGGTGAAGAAAAGCAGCCCGGAATACTTACTGTGAATGGAATAAAACTTGAAAACTCAATTTAGAATTATAAAAATTTTTTAAATTGCCCTAGTTATAAGTTGAAAGAATTATACTATTTTTGTGGAAGGTGTTTTTGCTTTTATTTTTTTGTTTTTTACTCTTATTACTATATTTTTATCAATTTGCTGTTAATCTACTTTTACTTTCCCTTCTTGTTCCGTTTTGGCTTTGGGGATGTGAATCTCTAGTACTCCGTTATTTCCTGAGTATTTTGCATTTATCTTGTTGATATCAATTTTTTCAGGGAAAGTGAGGCGTCTTTTAAGGCTGCCCGATATTCTTTCCTGTAGTAGGTATTTTCCTGAAGCCGAATCTGGGCTGTAAATCTCCACTGAAAAATCTAAATAATTATCAGAAGCGTTCAAAATGATTTTTTCCTTATCCACACCCGGTAAATCAATATAAACCATGTATTTCTTATCGAATTCAATTATATCTACCGATGGAAAGTCTTTCATTGGTTTGTTTTGCATAGCCTCTCGAAGTTCGGTCTCCAATTTTTTTATAATAATAAATACGTTTTCAAAGGGCGACCTCTTTTGCATATTTTAACTCTCCTTGGAGTTTACCTGCTTTCATTGCCGTATCGATTGCCTCTTGCACTCCAGTATCTTGAATTGCTATCATCTCAATTGGCTTATCAATTTTCTTTTTAACTTCTTCCAAATCCTCACTGCTCATCAAGTCCACCTTGTTAATTACGTTAATCACAGGAAGTGAAGGAAATGTCTCTTTTATCTCTTTTAATAACTCCAATTGCCTTTCTATGGGATAACCACAGCTGAGTGATGGATCAATAATAAAGACGACCACGTTAGCGACATGACGAATAGCCGTTATTGCTTGGAGTTCAATTCGATTTCTCTCACGCATTGGCCTATCAAGTATACCCGGCGTGTCAATTATTTGACAACGTACATTATTATACGAAAAGTGGCCTAAAACAATATTTCTTGTCGTGAAGGGATATTCTGCGATTTCGGGTTTTGCTGAGGAAACCGCACGCACAAAAGAACTCTTGCCCGTATTAGGATAACCCGCAACAACAATAGTAAATTCATTAGTATCTATGGAAGGAAGCCTTGAAAGTTTTTTTGATGCCTCTATTAAAAAATTTAATCGCTTCTCTAGTTTTTTAATAATGGAAGAGATTCTGGCATAAGCTTCTATCCTTGCTTTTGCAGCGAATTTCGGGTTTTCTGAAAATTTTATATCACGAATTTTTTTATTAGCAATTTTTTTAATTATCCTTGCAGACCCTTCAAGCGAGGCTAAAATCTCCTTCAGCCTATCAACTCCCACCAGAACATCTGCTAATTCTCTGTAAAATGGATGTATCTCATCCAGGTTTGGAAACTTTTTTACCATAATAATTAAATACTTTACAAGATTATCCGAAATAAATTTCACACGTGTTACTTCCCGCTTCTTAGCCTTAATACTAGGGGGAACACGCCGAGGAACATCTAAAGGGAGTTGTGAACCCCTATGAAAAACAATATCAAGTAGTTCATCTGAACTATAAATCTTCTTGATTTTAGAAAATGGGTTCATCTTAACATCCCTCAATGTAAAACAAAAAACACACTTTTTAATTTTATCGGTAGATAGTATTCTACTGATTTTAAACCTTTATAAGTTACTGAAAAACAGGTACTTGGATATAAATAAGTTATATTATAGTAAGCTTTGGGACAAAATTAGTTGCTATTCCTTCAAAAGTCCCTTCGCTAGAAC